>NZ_VMND01000009.1:0-205277 GCF_013277555.1 Streptococcus sp. k-163
TAATACCATAAGCCTTTGTCTTTAACCCAACCAACTACTCCCTGATTAGAATTCTTTTTAGGTTTAGCTACATCAGTTTCAGTTTTACCTGTTCCTTCTTTAGGTTTAGCTACATCAGTTTCAGTTTTACCTGTCCCTTCTTTAGGTTTAGCTACGTCAGTTTCAGTTTTATCTGTTCCTTCTTTAGGTTTAGCTACGTCAGTTTCAGTTTTACCTGTCCCTTCTTTAGGTTTAGCTACGTCAGTTTCAGTTTTATCTGTCCCTTCTTTAGGTTTAGCTACGTCAGTTTCAGTTTTACCTGTTCCTTCTTTAGGTTTAGTTACGTCAGTTTCAGTTTTACCTGTTCCTTCTTTAGGTTTAGTTACGTCAGTTTCAGTTTTACCTGTTCCTTCTTTAGGTTTATCTACGTTAGTTTCTTGTTTTATATTATCTACTTTTTCAACGATGATATCATTACTAGTAGATAAATTTGATTTAAGAACATCTTTTATATGTTCTGATGTTACATAGAACTTAACAGTTTCAGGAATTGCAAATGTATCTTTTTTCACAGAAAACTCTGTACTTTTATTCTTAATATGAATTTCCTTTAATGAATCTAAGCTGCCACTTAGGAAGAAGGACGGCAATGAGTTGATATTATTACCAATTGTTAATCTTTTTAATTTTGGTAAACCGTTCATGACATGTTTACCAAAATTTTTAACATTATCTGGTAATATAAGTTCTTTTAATTCTAAATTACGATAAAATGCTAAACGTTCAATAGTTTCTAAACTATTTGGTAAGCTAATTTCTTCAAGTTTAATCGCATCTTCAAATGCAAAAGTACCGATTTTTTCTAAACCATCGTTCAATTCGAGTCTTTTCAAATAAGAATTTTTATCAAACGAATATGATGTAAGTTCTTTTGTCTCCTTAGGTGTTTTATAACTTTCGTCATTTTTTTTACTTGGATAACAAATTAATTTGGTTTTATCTTTTGAAAACAAAACACCATCAATTGAGGCAAACGATTCATTTCCTTCTTCAACATCAACATGTTTTAAGCTAGTAGTATTTTTAAATAGATTACTTCCTAATGTTTTAACCGATTTTGGTAATGTTAGTTTCTCTAAATTTGATAAATTAGCAAAAGCCTCATGTGATATTAATTCTAATTTTGAACTTGAGGAAAAGGTTAGCTTTTTCAATTTTTGACTAAAAGAAAATGCACTTGTCCCAATATATTCTAGAGATGCAGGCAATTCAATCTCTTCTAATTCAGAAAAATTAAAAGCTTTATCTTCAATTTTCTCCAGCTGACTGCCATTCTCAAAAATAATAGTTTTAGCTTTACTTCCATGGAAGCCGTTTTTTTGTATTTTTTTTATGCTTGATGGAATAGTAATAGAGCTAGGATAGTAGATAATTCTACCTGTTTCATCTGGATAATAACTAAAAGCTTCACTAGCTACTTCAGTAACGGTAAATACTTTATCACCTACTGTGATTTTTGTAGGAATCGTGAATGATTTTCCATCTTGACCAGCTTCAAACTGTACAGGAGTCACTCCATTACCCACTTGAACAGTTCCTATGTTGCCTTCTACAGTTAGAACCTTATATTTGATATTATTTTGTTTAATAATACTTCCAACTTTAGTTTCTTTGATCACTTCCGAACTAGGTGTATTTGCTAGAATTGGTTCATTAGGGACATATGCTGCTAATATAACCGCAGCTGTAGTTAATGATAATACTGTTCTTTTTTTCATATAAATTTCCTTACATATTTATTTTCTAATAGATATAAAACTATAACTTTGCTAGCCGTTGTTATAAAAAGTTTTATTCAAGCATTATCTAGTAGAATAGAGTAGTACATTTTATAAATTGTTATCTCTCCATAAACATAGTATATCATTTTTAAATTTTAAGTCAAGAAAAATTAACCAATGTTAATTTTATTTTTAACACACGTTAATTTTATTTTTAACATGGGCTAAAAATAAAATTAACTGAGTAAAAACTCTCGAAATTCAATTCGCTATATTATCACTCAACTTGAACAAATACCAGAACCACAAAAACAGATATAATTGATGCAATAGCAACTCTATTGAACAACATAAGAGACTGGGACAAAAAGATTTTGATTTCAGTAATTCTTTATTATAAATTTTTAAAATCGATAGATTAGACAAAAAAGCGAACGAAACAGAAAATCTTCACTCATATTCCCAACCATATACGGGAATTATATGTGCGATAGAAATGAAAGAGCAACTCTTAAAAAGCGTCTATCTGCTTTAGGACTACCAGACTATAGTTTTCACTTATTCCGCCACACACACGCTTCTATGATGTTAAATGCAGGTATCGCTATTACCTCAATAAATAATCCATCTAATTTCATTTCGTCTTTACCAAATTTGACGAGATTGACGACCTCTTCATAACGTCCTACCGCATTATTGACATCTTATAAGTTCGTTCTAGCTTTTGATAAGGCTTTGTCAATCTTTGGATTGACACTTTCATTTTGTGTCACAAACTCCATGCCGTAAGACGTTGCCACTCTTCAACTTCACGTTGAATTTTTACTTCTTTACTCTGTTTCGTTGCCATTACCAAAGCCTTTTAAAATGTTCTTTAAATTGGCTCTTTTAATTGCCCAGTGAGTCCTACTTAATTCCCAATCTTCTATTTTTAATTCTGATTGATGAAGTTCGATCAGATTTAAATCAATTTCACATTCTTTCTGAAAATCAAATTTTATATATCCAGCTCTTTTATCTATATCTACTAATTTTCCAAAAAATCCAGTTTTTATCTCTTGGTTCGCCTCACTATATTCTGGAAGGAATAAAGCTGGCAAACTCATTATTTCATCAATATCTTCTAAAGTGAATTGATTGAACTTTTGACTAATTGCTGAATTTGTGTATTGAAAAACCCTATCATTGTTTAAACTAAACGAGTTCTCTTCATACTTCTCATTGTAAATTATAAATAGGTTATAATATTCATTGGAAGAGAGTATCTGCCGTATAGGTGTAACATTAACGATATGATTTACACTGTTTGCTTGCTCAATATTATAAATTCTGTCCGCATTTTGTTGTAGTGGTTGTTGGGGAAATTCTGAGGGCAAATTATCCTGCCTTTTTAGTGAGTTTGTCAATGTATTCTCCTTAATTTAAATTTTCTACATGTTCTATGTTATAAATTTTGTTAGCATACTGAGTTATGATTTTTGGATTATTCAATACTTGTTGTTTCATAGATTCTTCACCTTCAGTATTAAATTTTTTCTCTTCTTCGTTCTCAGTATCTGATTCTTCAACATGCTCTTGTTCCACTATTCCAGCAGTTTGTTCATTCAACTCTTCCACACTTGGGTTATAACGAGTTATTTCTAAATTAGGCAAAGACTTTCCCAGTTCTGAGTTTCTGAATTTCCATGGCGTATTTTCTCCATTTTGAGAATACCATTCCTCAAATGTTTCTTTACCGAGTGTATTATCAATTTTATTTACAAATATATATCTCATCACATCTAACAAGAATGGCTCAATTTCTACTGTTGTAATACTTAATAATTCTGACTTAGATACAGTATTATTAACAGAAATCTTAAATCGTTCCGAAATATCAATTGTTTCATCATTACAGATTGTTTCTATAATAGCAGAAGCAAACCATTCCAATTTTTGCTCTGAAAACTTATTACTTATAAAAGCAGACATACTCTCAAGTGTGTCTTTTTTATTTTGCTTAACTGAGGTTTCAAAAGAATCAATAAAAGTTTGGTCGTCAAAGATCAAATATGATGTAGCAGATATCACACATTTTTTATATTCAGACACATTCTTTTTAAATGATGTCCCTTTAACTTTTAAAAGGGATTCCCCTGTAAAGTTCTCGATGAACGATAACATCATATCATCTTCATTTAAACCATCACTTTTATCAGTTACAACACCACGTACTCTTGTACTACGTACTCTTCTTCTAGTATTTCTAGCTTCAAGAATAAGCCCAAAGAGTATCCCTCCTGTTAGGCGTGGAACGTTAGATGACATTTTTTAACTCCTCTTACTTTATTTGATAACTTTATCTACTTTATCTACATTTACAAGTAACTCCATCTACTTCATAATAAAGTTTGAAGATAAGGCAAATGTATATTTGATTCTATTATATCAAATTTCACAAGCGTTTTCTTCAGAATAATAATATTAGTCCTAATTGATGGCCATCAAATGGACGGATTGAAACGAATATGAAAACTCAGACGATAACGGTCGAGTTCTGCATATATCTGTTTATCCGTTTATTTGGTGTGCCCTTTTCACATCTATCGGTATTCAGTATGGCTCATTGAAGTTTCTTTCCGTCCTAAGGACAGAAAGGAACCAACATGAATAATATATATGAAGAAATTTCTAAAAAGAAATTAAATGAAAAACTCGTTAAATCTCTAACTCCAGAAGAGCAATCTTTCTGGCTTGAATGGCTAAATGAGAGTGATAGACATGAAAATAGTTATGCTCGCCAATGTCGTCGTAAAGAAATAAGTCTAAACTCCAAAATAAACAATGGAAGAACAAATAACGAAACAACTCCACTTGACTTGTTTATAGATGATTCCCCTAATCCTCTTGACTTTCTCATTCAGACAGAAGATGAAGAATTTACCTTAGCTCAATTGCCAAGATTAAAAAAGGTTCTATCTGAATTAGATGAACTTGACAGAGACATTATCTTACTTTGCCATTCATTTGAAGAATATGAATATACGTATAGGGGGGAAACCTATATAAACTACAAGAAACTTTCTTTCAGAGAAATGGGTAGAAGATTAAATGAGGACTATCGTAAAATCCAACGTAAGATACCGAAAATAATGTCTTATATAAAAGAAAGACTCACAGAATAATTGAACAAAAAAATTAGGCCTTTTTTGCTCAAAAATGGTTCAACTACCCTTAATTTTGTCCATTAATTAGGAGGTAGTTTTAAAAGTCCAGCTCATGACCTCAAACCGAGCTTGTCTCTTCTTAGTTTTTAAGCTTCATATAGAAAGGTATATCCATATGAAAATCAAACCACAACACCGAAAAGGCGGTTACTCAAACCATATCGCTCAACAATACGTTGACCTCAACGCTCCTATCTACTTACTGAGTGACGAACTCGAACCCCAACAAAAGTACGAAAACAACAAACCAACAGGGGAAATTGTCGCTTATAAGCCTTGGTTCGGACAAAAAGGACTTCCGCCTTTTCAAGTGAAATTTACAGAAGCACCTGAACTGCCAGACTACCTATCTCTGGTTTCATTTGAAGGTCTAATGGCATGCGAAGTTAACTACAATGTCTACTTCAAAGCTGACGGATTGAAAGAGGTGAACTAATGGTTTCAACTCTCACACAAAGAGAGTTGGAACAATACCTGTTACAGAGCCTAAATATGGGTTTGGGCTCTGTATTACAGGGTGAAACATCCTACACCAACTCTTTTAACATTCTTGTCCGAGAAGACGGCTTTATCTTTGTCCCTCGTCTACCATGTGGCTTTATCATTGATGATGACTTGTATCAGAAGATTTTTCTAATCGCAAACGCCTCCCTCTATCCTCAATATACGCTATTGAAACAAAACTCTGCTTACTTTATCGCCTTAAAGTCAGAGGATATTCATGTTCAGCGTGGCTTATTCTTTCCATGGAAAAAAGGAGTTTCGGAGCGCTTGGTCATTCCAGACCTTGAGATATTTACCTCGTCTCTAAAGGGTAATAATATTCCTATCATGAAAAATCTAGCCATTAACTATGATAAGGTAACTTCTTTGGCTATTGCTGGTAATTCCGGTAGTGGGAAAAGTTACGCTTTGACTTATCTACTTAGTGTCCTGAAAAACATTTCTGACCTAATTATTATTGACCCTAAGTTTGATACACCATCACGCTGGGCAAGAGAACACCAAACTCCCGTTATTCACCCCCATGAAAACCGCTCTAAATCTGATTTTGTTTCAGAAATTAATGAAAACCTGAGCAAGTGTATGACCATCATTCATAAAAGGCAAGCCATCTTGTTTGAAAATCCACGTCATGAATTTAAACATCTAACCATTGTTATTGATGAAGTACTAGCCTTGTCAGAAGGAGTCAACAGAACCATCAAAGATTCTTTCTTCTCTTTATTGTCTCAAATCGCACTACTGGGACGAGCTACACGTGTTCATTTACTTCTAGTCAGTCAACGCTTTGACCATACAACTATCCCCGTATCCGTTCGGGAACAATTGAATGTTCTGATACAGATTGGAAACATTAATAAAAAGACCACACAGTTTTTGTTTCCCGACCTCGACCCTGAGGGCATCGTTATTCCGATAGGCAAAGGAACAGGACTTATACAGATTATTGATAACGAACATCCTTATCAAGTTTTCCCCCTCCTCTGTCCCACCTATTACACCAAGAAAGGAATTTTATAGACTATGAGAAAAACGAATTTTCAAAAAACCATTCATCCAGCAACTACCTTTTTTATAATGGGAATCCTATCTATGTTTATTTCAATCTTATTGAGGCTTGGAATGAATCCCTTGGAAAACAGTATCTATTTCACATCTCTGTTTGATTTCCTGCGCTTGCTTCACTTTATCAGCTCATCTATTTCTTTATTGTCCCTTCTCTTATTACTTGGATTAGTTGGCTATGAAATTAAGATACGCCACAGAGAAGATAAAATATCAAACCTCTTTAAGTCCATTACACAGACCTTTTCTCTTCGTCTATTTCTGATTCAAAGAGAGTACTCAGAAACTGTAAGCACAAGCGAGCAAGGAAACACAAAGAGATACAACCCTATCAACAAACAGTTCAATAAAGCGATTCAGAAAGTGCTTGTAGATATACGAGAGGAAAGCACAACATTGATTATTCCTGTCCCCAAATCGCAACAAGCCATTAGAATTCTAAAAGATTTGGAAACAATCATCAGTGAAGAAATTTCTAGTCGCAATCCTGACTATTATTTTTCAAGACCTGAAAGAAAGGGCATGGACTTCTACTTTATCGGAACAAGACGTAAATAATAGGACGGGCGCTATGGCGCACGAAGTAAGCGCCACCTAGCGCCCGTCTGCTTGGTATATGGACTAACGGGTTACTACGACCCCGTTAGTCCAATAATCAATAATCACAGAAATATCAAAAAAGCGTCTTCCACCTTCCGAAAGAACCCTTCTAAATCTCCTTATAGATAGAAATACAATTTGAAAGCGAGGTATGTTGTATATGTCAAAAGAACAACGTTCCAACAAGTGGGCTTTTCTTTTCTACAGAGAGAGCGCCCCAGAAAACTATTTAGAAATCCTTGAAGACCTTCATATTCCCTTTATCTTATCCCCTTGGCACGATAAAGACGTTAATAGAAGAACAGGGGAACTTAAAAAAGCTCATAAGCATGGCGCCTTTTTCTTCGATTCACTCAAAAGTTATTCTCAAGTATCTGAACTCATCAAGGATAAATTAAAGGGACCTGCTCATGTAGAACCTATTATGTCTCCAAAAGGGATGTATGACTACTTTGTCCATGCGGAGAATCCTGAGAAAAGTCCGTACGATATCAAAGATATAGAAATTGGATGCGGATTTGAATTGGATAAATTCCTCATAAACCATAACAACGATGATTTTCTATCAACTATTATTGACGTGATAGACAAGAATAATTTCACTGAATTTAATCATCTGGTTAGGTATGCGAGAGAAGAAAATCCGACCTTATTAAGACTTATCGTAGATAAAACTTACTTTTTTGCCAAGTATTTAGATTCACGAAGGTATAGTACAGATAAAAGCAAAATAACTTCATCAAAAGCTCCCTTGACGAATACTCCTAATAAAACTAGAGACATCATATCAGACTCTACTTTAATAGAAGTATAACGGAGGAAAAGCTATGCAAGTAATCTTACCAGATGAACAAATTCATCAAATTCAACTTTTACTCTCTAATCTTATAAAGAAAGAAATCAGAGAGCAATTAGACAAGAGCGGTATCGATAGTCCCTATTTGAACAAACAACAAGCTTGTAACTATTTAGGTATATCAAATAATACACTGGATTCTTGGATTGTAAAAGGCTTACCCAAAATCAAAATCGGTAAAACGATTCGATTCCATAAAGACGCTATCGATCAATGGCTAAACTTACATAACTAGAAATATCAAGATTTTTGTTTTATAATAGTCATGATATTTTCTGGTTCGATACACAAGGAGAATATCATGACTATCACTAAAACACAAAATGGTACTTATCGTTTAAAAATCTACATTCCAATAGATGCACGAATGCCACTTGGCATCGTCAACAACAACTATTACGATAAACGATTCAAAACAAGAAAGGAGGCAAGACAAGCAGAAATAGACTTGCTTACCAAGTTAAATCAAATTGAAGATAATGAATTTACTGGATTAGGTAAAGGAGAAATCCTTTTCTCAGACTTCTATCATAATATTTGGTGGGATTCCTACAAATCAGGACAAACAACATCTACTGTTAAACCACCAAGTAAGTCAACTATCTCTAATACTAAAACTTGTTTCGAAAGACATATATTGCCACTTCTTGGAAATTATACAATACAGTTTCTAAATCAAAACAAGCAGGTTATTTTAAACCTTATGACAGCAAAAGCTAACGAATATGCGAACTTTAAATCTTTACGTAGCTATGTGATTTCTATTTTTGATTGGGCAGAAGAACTTGAATATATAGAAGCTAATAAAGTTGCCAAAATATTAAGAAGAATAAAAGCCACTAAAAAGATTCAACTTGATGAGTCCAAGAGAGAGGAAGATTTATATCTGACACACGAGCAACTACAAGACTGGTTCTTAGCCTTTCAAAAAGATTTAGAGGACGAAAAGATTTCACTCAAAGATTATGTCCTATTCTATCTCACATTCTTTTTAGGGGATAGAAAGTCTGAATCCTATGCGCTACAATGGAAACATATTGACTTTGATAAATCGCAAATTCAATTACTCCAAGCATTAGATAGATATGGAGAAGTAAAATCAACAAAAAGCAACAAGAAAACTGTCTTTTCTGTTTCAGGTGACTTACTCCAATTGCTCAAAAATTGGAAAGAACAACAAAGATATGAATTAGCAAAGTTCGGCATCATCAGTAATCCAGAACAATTTGTTTTTACATATATCGACACAAAAGGAAACATCAACAAGCCTTTACATGCTGACTATCTGAACAATAAAATGAAAAGTATTAGAAAGCGACATAAAGAACTAGCACACGCTACACCACATAAACTGCGACATACAGGAGCAACGCTGGCTAAACAAGCAGGAATGAGCTTAGAAGCTATTTCTGAAGCACTAACACACAGCGATACAGGTACAACTCAAATTTATGTCAATACTTCTAACGTTGTTCCTATGACCGTTGGTGAATTTGCTTTAAAGTCTCTAAAACAATAAGGTAAAAATAAGGTGAACTTTGAGGTGAATTTTTTAAAAAAAGACGAAAAAAACACCCATAAGGTAAACTTTTGGGTGCTTTGAAACGTTGATATAATCGTATTGATTAACGTTTTGAGAATTGTGATGCTTTACGAGCTTTCTTAAGACCTGGTTTCTTACGTTCAACTTTACGTGAGTCACGTGTAAGAAGTCCTGCGCGTTTCAATGAATCGCGGAAGTCTGGGTCTACTTGAAGAAGGGCACGAGCGATACCGTGACGGATAGCTCCTGATTGACCAGCGTATCCACCACCTACAACGTTAACGAAAACGTCGTATGAACCTACAGTTGAAGTAACTGCGAATGGTTGGTTGATGACAAGACGAAGGTCAGCGTGTGGGATGTACTCTTCAACATCTTTTTTGTTAACAGTGATTTTACCAGTTCCTGGAACAAGGCGAACGCGTGCAACAGCGTTTTTACGACGTCCAGTACCTGCATATTGTGCTTGTGACATACTTTATTGTTCCTTTCCTTAGATAAGTCCTGAAATATCAAGAACTTCTGGTTGTTGTGCAGCGTGAGTGTGCTCAGCTCCAACAAATACTTTCAACTTCATACCTTGAGCGCGTCCAAGAGTATTGTGTGGAAGCATACCTTTAACTGATTTCTCGATCAAACGTACTGCATTTTTAGAACGAAGTTCACCTGCAGAGATTTGTTTCAATCCACCTGGGTGGTTTGAGTGAGTGTAGTAGATTTTATCAGTTGCTTTTTTACCAGTCAATTTAACTTTTTCAGCATTGATAACAATCACAAAGTCACCTGTATCAGTGTGTGGTGTAAATGTTGGTTTGTTTTTTCCGCGAAGTACGCTAGCAACTACTGCAGAAAGACGTCCAAGTGGTACATCAGTTGCGTCAACTACGTACCATTTACGTTCAACTTGGCCTGGTTTAGCCATAAATGTTGTTTTGTTCATGATTTCTCCTATATATAGTTCGATTTTTGTTTACGGTGATGGGTGTTCCTTCCCATCGAAAAGTATTTGGAAGGTTCCGGGGCCTTTCAAATGGGGTAAACAATACCGCTTACTATAATACCAAATTTCACCCCTAAAAGTCAATAGATATGAAAAATATTTTTCTAAATTCCACTCTTTTTGTCTCTAAAAAACCTCGCTTTCGCGAGGCTCTTCTATTTATAAGCTAAGGCACGTTTAAAGGTTTTCCAAGGACCTAAGTCATCTGTCTGCAGAACGAGACTAGCATACATACGTCCGATAAATCCTGTTGCTACCACCGCAAAAATCACTGTAATAGCAAGTGAAAGCCAAGCCTCTAACCCATTTGCATAGCCATTAATGGCTCTAAATGGCATGAAGAAAGTCGAAATAAAGGGAATATATGAACCAATCTTCAAGAGGAGATTGTCACCAGCTGCACCCAGAGCTGTCACTCCAAAAAAACCACCCATAATCAAAATCATCAAAGGAGATAAGGCTTTTCCTGCGTCCTCAGGACGAGAAACCATAGAACCTAGGAAGGCAGCCAAGACGACGTACATAAAGAGACTTATCAAAATAAAGAGCAAGGTATTCAGTGAGAAGGCATCTCCCAAGTGATCCAAAACACCAGACTGAGCCAAGAATGGTAAATCTTTAAAGAGCAAGATGGCTACCAGACCACCTACAACATAGATCCCAATATGCGTTAAAATCACTAGAAACAGAGCCATCATCCGTGCATAGAAATAGTGACTAGCCCTTATGCTAGAAAAGACGACTTCCATAATTTTGGTGCCTTTTTCACTGGCAACTTCCTGAGCCGTCACACCCGCATAGGTAATCAGAATCATATAAAGAAAGAATCCTAAAGCGCCTGCTGCAATTGTTTGAATAAACTTTTTATTTTCCTTGGCTTCATCAATCTTTTCTGTGAATTGAATTGTCTGCGCTAAGCGTTTTTCCTGCTCTTGAGACAAGGAAGCAGTTGAACGATTAAGCTGATTTTGCAGTTCGTTGAGTGTACCTGTAACTGCAAATTTAATTCCGTTTTCAAGCGATGTTTCGCCATGATAAACAGCCTTTAAGACACTATCCTCTTGGTCAATGGTCAGATAGCCTTTTAATTTTTCATCTTTAATCGCTTCTTTGGCACTTGCTTCGTCTTTATAGTCAAAGTTAACACCATTTACATTCTTCAGTCCTTCTGCTACAGATGGCACTGTTGTCACTACTGCCACTTTATCATTTTTAGCCATTGAGGAGCCTTGGAGATAGGCAATTCCTACAGAGATTCCTAAAAAGAGAAACGGCGAAATCACCATAAAGAAGAAACTCCACGATTTGACATGTCGAAGATAGGTTTCCTTGATTACAACCCACATATTTCTCATACTTCCACCCCTGATTCTAGTTTAAAGATTTCATCGATTGTTGGCGCTTGCTGATCAAAAGTTGCGATATATTGACCTTGAGTCAAGATTGGGAAGAGTTCCCTACCAGCACTTTCATCCTCCAAGATCAATTTCCAACTGCCTTGTTTGGTCAAGCTCACCTGTTTGACATGAGGAAGATTTTCCAATTCTTCCTTGCTTCGTTCACTTGAAACAAAGAGACGCGTTTTCCCGTATTGATTCCGGACATCCTGGACTGGTCCATGCAAGACCACACGGCCATCTCGGATCATCAGAATATCATCACAAAGCTCCTCGACGTTAGTCATGACATGGTCAGAAAAGATAATGGTTGCTCCACGCTCTTTTTCCTGAAAAATGACTTGCTTGAGCAATTCTGTATTGACTGGGTCCAATCCACTGAAAGGCTCATCCAAGATAATCAAGTCTGGCTCATGAATCAGAGTAATGATGAGCTGAATCTTCTGCTGATTTCCTTTTGACAGACTCTTAATTTTATCTGTCAGCTTCCCTTTCACTTCCAACCTCTTCATCCATTGAGGGAGTTTTTCCTTGATTTCTTTGGCATCCATGCCCTTTAGAGTCGCCAAATAGCGAACTTGTTCAAGGACTGTCAATTTAGGCATGAGACTGCGTTCTTCAGGCAGATAGCCAATCCGAACGTAGGTTTCCTGACGAATATCCTGACCATCTAGACTGATTTCTCCCTGGTATTCTAAAAATTTCAAAATACTGTGGAAAATCGTTGTCTTCCCAGCACCGTTTTTTCCGACTAGTCCTAAAATACGACCTGGTCGCGCTTGAAAGTCAATACCAAACAAAACTTGCTTGGATCCAAAACTTTTCTCTAGACTTCTTACTTCTAGCATCTTTCACCTCCGAAATGTCTTGCACTCATTATACTCCTTTTTGATATCCTTTACAATGCTTTCCGTCCATTTTTATAAGACTAATGCTATGTAAAATATGGCCTGGAGCACTTTTATACTCAATGAAAATCAAAGAGCAAACTAGGAAGCTAGCCGTAGGCTGCTCAAAGCACTGCTTTGAGGTTGTAGATAGAACTGACGAAGTCAGTAACATATATATACGGCAAGGCGAAGCTGACGTGGTTTGAAGAGATTTTCGAAGAGTATTAGTGATAAATCCATTATACAGTAGCAAACTCGATTTATCACCTCCGCTCCTCAACTGTCTATTTTTAATCCTGAATTGTTACTTGAAAAGAAAAAATCCACCCCGAAGGATGGATTGATACTTTAACGCACTTCTGCATTGACTTTTTCTTCGAGAGACGCTTGGATTTTTTCCATATAGCGTGCGACTTCTTCGTCCGTTAAGCTGTCTTCTGGATTTTGGAAAGTCAAGCTATAAGCCATTGACTTCATACCAAGTCCCAATTTTTCGCCTGAGAAAACGTCAAAGAGTTTGATATCTGTCAAACGTTTCACACCGGCAGCTTGGATAGCGTCCACAACTTCTTGGTGAGTCACTTCTGCCTTAAGGAGAAGGGCAACGTCACGGCTAACTGCTGGGAATTTAGTAATTTCTACAAATGGATTAGCAGGTTGAAGCGCAGTTTCGATAGCTGAAAGGCTGAGCTCAGCCACATACGTTTCTGGAATATCGTAAGCCTTAGCAGTGACTGGATGCACTTGGCCAAGGAAACCAAGAACTTGATCACCGAGTGAAATCATAGCTGTACGACCTGGGTGAAGGCTAGCGATTTCAGATGTTGCCGTATAGGTTACTTGGAGTCCCAAACGAGCAAAGAGGGCTTCAAGGATTCCTTTAGCATAGAAGAAATCAACTGGAACTGCTGCTGTTTGGAAATCTTTTTCAGCAACCAAGCCTGTCAAGGCAAAGGCAAAGCTATTAATCTCATTTGGAAGTTCTTCTTTTGGATTGCCAGTTTGTTCAAAGACTTTTCCGATCTCGTAAAGGGCCAAGTTTTTATTCTTACGAGCTACGTTATAAGCCACCGTATCAAGGATACCAGAAATCATATTTTGACGGAGGACAGAACGATCCACGGTCATTGGCCACATGAGTTCAGTAAGGTTACTTGGTTGAGCCGTAAACTCAACTGCTTTTTCAGGAGTTGTTAGAGCATAGGTGATGATTTCTGTCAAACCTGCTCCTTCAGCAATAGTACGAACTTGACGGCGGAGTTTTTGTGTGGCTGTCAATTCACCAGCTGTACCATCATCTTTTGGAAGGCTGGTTGGCAAGCGGTCATAACCATAGATACGAGCGATTTCTTCAAAGAGGTCTGCCTCGATTGTGATATCCCAACGGCGACGTGGGACGCTGACTGTAAAGCTATCTGCATTTCCAGAAAGGCCAAAGCCAAGACGACGGAAGACATCTTCGACATCAGCATATGAAAGTTCCGTACCAAGGACACGATTAACGTCTGAAAGAGTCGAAGAAACCTCCACATCTGAAGTATCAAGCTGGCCTGCTGAAATGATTCCCTTACGCACCGTCGCACCTGCAAGTTCTGCAATCATGCTAGCCGCCGCATCAAGGGCTTCGTTAACAGTTGCCACATTGATGCCTTTTTCAAAGCGAGAAGATGACTCAGAACGAAGGTTGAGGCGACCACTGGTCTTGCGGATAGATTTTCCGTTGAAGACTGCAGCTTCAAGGACGACACGACTAGATTTATCAGAGATTTCTGTTGCTTGACCGCCCATGACACCTGCAAGGGCTACTGGCTTGTCTGCGACAGTGATAACTAAGTCATTCACGTCCAAGTCACGTTCTTCGCCATCCAAGGTCACCAATTTTTCACCAGCGTGCGCTTCACGCACACGGATGTCACTCCCTTCAAAGGTATCCAAGTCAAAGGCGTGCATTGGTTGACCAAAGTAGAGAAGGATGTAGTTGGTCACGTCCACTACGTTATTGATTGGACGGATTCCTTCGTTCATGAGAAGGTTTTGCAACCATTGTGGACTTGGTGCGATAGTCACATTATCCAAGATACGAGCGGCATAGTAAGGCGCTTTGTCTGTCTCAATGCTGACAGAAAGGGCATCTGCCGCAGCTTCATTAGTTTCTGTTAGAGTAAATTCTTTAAAGTTGACTGCCTTATCATAAATAGCTGCCACTTCGTGAGCCACTCCACGCATAGAAAGGGCATCTGCACGGTTGGGTGTAATAGAAAGTTCGATGATTTCATCATCCAAGTCTAGATATGAGAAGACTTCCTCACCTGGAACGGCATTTTCTGGCAAGATTTGGATGCCATCTGCGAATTCCTTTGGCACAACTGAGTCAGAAATTCCCAATTCACCAAGTGAACAGATCATTCCAAGTGACTCAAGACCGCGGATTTTCCCTTTTTTGATCTTGTAATTGTCAGCGATGCGAGCTCCTGGAAGAGCCACCATAACCTTGATACCAGCACGCACATTCGGTGCACCACAGACGATTTGACGGGCTTCTTCTTCGCCAACGTTAACCTGACAAACATGGAGGTGAGTTTCTGGCACATCTTCGCAAGACAAGACCTCACCGACGACAATTTTTGAGAGACCAGCAGCAGGTGATTCCACACCTTCGACCTCGATCCCTGTGGTTGACATTTTTTCAGCCAACTCTTGTGATGGCACAGCAATGTCCACCAATTCTTTTAACCATTTATAAGATACAAGCATAATTTAGTTTTCCAGAATGACAGTTGTCACTCTAGTTATTTTCCTTTCCTATCATTTCAATAGAAGAATCATCTTCTTACCTTAATTTCTTTTTCAGTAACCAATCTGTATCTACTTTTTGACCAACCATAAAATGATGTTGGCTAAATTTTTCAAAACCATATCGATTATAAAATGCTTGAGCTTTTGTATTATGCTCCCAAACACCTAACCAAGCCCAAGAAAAACTATTTTTTGTAGCAAGTTCAAGAGCGAATCCAAACAATTGCTTACCTAGTCCAAATCCTTGGAATTTTTGTAGCACATAGAGGCGTTGAATTTCAAAAGCATCCTCTAATTCTCTCTCAGTCTGAGCACTTCCCCAGTTGACTTTGAGAAAACCAGCTATCTCCTCTTCATGCATAATGAAATAGGTTTCGGATTCTGGATTTTCCAACTCAGTTGACAAAACTCTCAGACTATAAGACTCTTCAAAGTATTCCTGTAACTGCTCTTCCGTATTATCATGAGCAAATGTTTCACTAAAGGTTTGTTTGGCAATTTTGGACAACACCCCAACATCTGCCTTTTCTACTTTTCTAATCATTATTTAAACTGTTCTGAGAAGCGGACATCTCCTTGGTAGAATCCACGGATATCGTTGATTCCGTAACGGAGCATAGCTACACGCTCTTGTCCAAGACCAAAGGCAAATCCAGAGTAAACAGTCGCATCGATACCACTCATTTCAAGGACACGTGGGTGAACCATACCGGCACCCATAATTTCGATCCAACCTGTTTTCTTACATACATTACAGCCTTCTCCACCACACTTGAAGCAAGAAACATCCACCTCAACAGATGGCTCTGTGAATGGGAAGTAGGATGGACGCAAACGAATTTGACGCTCTTCACCGAACATTTTTTGCACAATCAACTGAAGCGTTCCTTGAAGGTCTGCCATAGAGATGTTTTTCCCAACTACCAAGCCTTCAATTTGGTGGAACTGGTGACTGTGAGTCGCATCGTCTGTGTCACGACGGAAGACACGCCCTGGTGAGATCATTTTCAAAGGACCTTTTGAAAAATCATGAGCGTCCATAGCACGCGCTTGAACTGGAGACGTGTGGGTACGGAGCAAGATTTCTTCTGTGATATAGAATGTGTCCTGCATATCACGGGCTGGGTGGTCTTTGGGAAGGTTCATACGTTCAAAGTTATAGTAGTCTTGCTCTACTTCAAAACCATCCACGACTTGGTAACCCATCCCAATGAAAATATCTTCGATTTCTTCACTGGTTTGTGTGAGGACATGACGGTGACCAGTCGCAACTGGACGACCTGGAAGGGTCACATCGATACTCTCACTTGCTAATTGAGCTGCAACTTTCTTTTCTTCCAAAAGCTTAGCAGTTTCTTCAAAAGCTGCTGTCAAGACATCACGCGCTTCATTGACATGTTTCCCGATAATCGGACGCATCTCAGCAGAGACATCTTTCATCCCTTTGAGGATTTCAGTGAGCGATCCCTTTTTACCAAGGACAGAGACACGCAAATCTTGCATCTCTTTTTCATTTTCAGCAGTAATCTGCTTCAAGCTAGCCAGCGTTTCTTCACGAAGCGCTTTTAATTGTTCTTCAATAGTTGACATAATTCCTCCATCAGTCGCTCGTAGATAAAAAGAAAACCACATGCCAAAAACTCCACTCGGAGCGTTGACACGCGGTACCATCCGTTTTCATCTGACAAGTCAGACCTTCATTTCTAAATCCATGCGCAAGTGAATTCACCCAGCTTTCATATAAAGAGCTTGCAGTCACGGCTCTCCTCCCTGATATACTTCCCTTGAGTTACTAGTCTTGCAGATTTCTATTCAATTACTACATAGTTTATCAGATTTTGAGTTAAAAAACAAGTTAGATTAGACTAATTTCAATACAAAACTCGTTCCTTTTTCTGTTGCTCCATTTTCCACAAATCCAAGCGACTTGAAACAGCGCCTAGATACATGATTGTAAGTGTAGATTTCCTTGACTCTCAATTCTTTCCATCCTTTTATTCGAGCCAATTCAATCAAAGTACTTAGGATCTTTTTTCCAAGTCCTCGATGTTGGTAAGCGGGATTTCCAATCACAATGGGGAGATTGTCCTGAGATAGTGTAACATCCCCAATTGGAAACCATTCACCCTTCTCCTTGACTTCAATCCAAAAAAGCTCACCATGCTGATCCAAATAGGAATACATGGCTTCCAAAGTTTCTTGACTATAAGGAAGCTTCACCCCATCTACGAGGTGAACCAAGTTCACATCCTGATACCAAGCAAGAGCTTCTTCACAATGATTGACCTTATAATAAGGAACAAGACGCAGTGAATTATCTATTTGTAGGGTCTGTTTCATCTGCTTTCCTTTTCAACAAAAGAGTTGCTGCTTGATTAAAACCATCACACCAGTTATACCATTTTGCTTCATACTCATCTTGAGCTAAGATATGATTTTTTAAATCCAGAACAGAGTAAATTTTTCTTTCTTCGCAGGCTTGCGCATAGAGATGATATAGTTCATCACCACCATCTCTATCCCACTCAGCAGAAATCGTATCCCGACCTGCCAATAAAGCCTGATAAGCCCTGTGATGCCCATCTGTAATCAACAAGCAATCTCCAAAGGCAAGAATACTGATTGGATCGACTTGGATTGTTTCTGCCGACTGGTAAAGCATCTGAATATCTTGCAACTTCTTTTCTGATAAGTATAGTTGAGTCGGATGAAGATCTGCTATATTGACTTTCATTTCTTTCTCCTCAAAGGAATTTGATAGTCACTTCTGCTTGCCTTTAAATCGCCATTGGAAGCGGAGCTTGTCATAGAAGGGAAATTCGATAAACAATACTCCCAAGCCCACACAGAGACTGGCAAGAACGTCTGATGGGTAATGAACTCCCAGATAGACCCTTGATACCAACACACTGACTAGGTAGATAACAAGGACGATTTGCACGATTTTTCTCCAGACTGGATCTTTCATCCGTTGACTGAGAATGACAATCAGAGAACCGACCATCAAGGTTACAGCCAGAGAATGGCCACTTGGAAAGGAAAATCCCTTCTCCTCAACCAAGTGTAAAATAGCTGGTCGTGGGCGCTGGTAAATATTTTTAAAGGTCACGATTAAAAGACCTGCCAAAGCCAGATTTCCCAGCATGAAGAAACTTTCTATCTTCCACCGCTTACGATAAAAGACAAAAGCTGTAATGACAACCCAAGTGATAATCACTGGGATATCAATCAAGCGTGTGATGGCCCTGAAAAGAATAGTCAAGTAATCTGGCAAGTCTCCTCGAACGGCAGTCTGTATCGGTTGGTCAAAACCGACCAGCGTTTCAGGGTAAAATTTGACCATGTAGCCAAGAATAACGAAAAGTAAAAGGGCAAAACTGCCCTTCATTAAAAATGTTTGTTTATCTCTCATAATGTTTTAAGGTTGGTTTCAAGAGAACATACAACAACCAGAATGAAACGGAAAAGATTACACCCTCAATCAAGTTAAAAGGTAATACCATGGTCATTAGGTAGTTGGAAAGTCCCAAAATTTTTCCAATATCAAAGTTAGCAAACTTAGCGTACAAAGGAACAGCATAAACATAGTTGAGAACCAACATAGCCACGGTTAAACCAATAGTCCCAGCTAGAGAGCCTAGTAGGAAACGAAGAGTTGTCCGTTCCTTTTTCCAAATCAAAGCAAATACGATGACAAAAACTCCCAAAGCTACGATATTCATCGGCAAACCAATGTAAGTATTCACTCCTTGACTATTAAGAAGCAATTTCAAGAGTGAGCGAAGCAAGAGAATTCCTAGAGCAGCAGGCAAATCCATGACCACCAGACCCACAAGGACTGGCAAGATACTAAATTCGATCTTGAGGAAGGACGCCGCTGGCAAAAGCGGAAAGTCAAAGTACATCAGCACAAATGAGATGGCTGATAGAATCGCAATGGTCGAAAGTCGACGTGTGTTTGTCATAACAGGTTCCTCCAATTTTCTATAAAATCAGAAGAAGTTAGAAAGGATTCCCCTATCTATTCTCACTTTTTATACCCCAAAAGTTCCCTCGCACTCTATTGAGCAAACGGTTACAATTTAGCTATAAATCTATCAGAACAGACAAAGCTATTCTTTCGTCTTCTCCCATCCAGACTATACTGTCGGTTGTGGAATCTCACCACATCAGCTTGCGCTCGCGGACTTATTTGGCTAAGATATTTTAGATTTATCTAGGCGTCGCAGTCGAAGATAATACTTAAAGTATATCGAGACAAGACAACGACGAGAAAACTAAAATAGATAGTCAAATTTACCGCCGGTCGGGAATTTCACCCTGCCCTGAAGACTCTTTTATCATAACAAAAAACGCTTGCAAGCGCAAGCATTTTGTTCATTTTCATTTTCATTTTTTATTTCAATTTATCCACTTCATAGGTATGAATGAGCTCAAGACCTGCAAAGTTCTGCTGGCGGAGGGCTTCGTAGACAATCATGCAGACGGTATTAGACACATTGAGACTGCGGACATGTTCATCATTCATAGGAATACGGAGAGCTTTCTCAGGATGTTCGCGCATAAAGTCCTCAGGCAAACCCTTGTCTTCACGTCCAAAGAGAAAATAATGGTCTTCATCAGTCGATAAATCCACCTCAGAATAGACTTTTTCCGCGAATTTCGAAATCAGATAGAGTTTGCCCTTCATCTGAGACATGAAATCCTCCAAACTCTCGTAAAAATAAATCTCTAGTTTATCCCAATAATCCAACCCAGCTCGCTTCATCTTGCGGTCATCAATAGGAAAGCCCATTGGCTTGATGATATGGAGGGGAGAATTGGTCGCAGCGCAAGTACGCGCGATATTGCCTGTATTTTGTGGAATTTGAGGTTCAAATAATACAATGTGATTTGTCATGACTTGCTTCCTTTCACCATTGCAAAAAAATAGCCACACTGCCCGGAGTCAAGCTCAGCAAACAGCGTGGTTAAGGCATCGTTAACTTACCTCACAACAGGTTTGAAGTAAATCAGCGAAACTACTTTCTTAGTATAACACTTTCAGAATCATTGTCAATAGAAACGACTTGATTTTTTCAATTTTTTCAAGCTATTTCCAAGGGTTTCTAGGAGAAAATTCTTAAATATCTGCAAAAATTGCTTACTCTTTTATACCTATCTGTGGACTGGGAATGATGATATTATGGCCTCGTTATCTCAAACACTGCCGTATGAATCCACTCGTTATGCATTTCAAAGTCATTCTCTATAATTCTACTAAAGGTGAAACCGTTTTTTAAAAGCACTCTCTGAGAGGCCAGATTGTCCGTTGCCGTCCCTGCGATAATCCTATGTAAACCATAGGTAGTAAAGGCCTTTTCTAAAACAAGGTTAACCGCTTCGCTTGCATATCCTAAATTAGTAACATTTTCTCCAATCCTATATCCAAGTTCTGCTGTTTTTCTATCTTTCCCTAAAACACTTAAATTAACTCTTCCAACCATAACGCCTTGTGCATCTCTAATAAGATGCATGTAGACATCCCGATTCTCTTGTTCCCTTAACAATTCCCTTGTATTTTCTTTAAAAACTTCTAACTCAAAATAGTTAGCTGGTCTAGGAGGTAAATTCCGCTCAAAATACTCTCGATTCTCTTTTTCAAAAAATAGACATCTAGACTACTTGCTTCAGACAACAGCTCTAAACTAATCATTATAAATCATCTCCAGTCATCATATACATTCAACATTTTCCCATGTTTACACAAAATGAAATTAACACGATTTAAATAAGTACTTTTACTATTTTATGTTGTCTCTACATTATGACACTGAACTTAGTTGAAAATGATTATATTTGAATAACTTTGATTTTGTAGTGTAAATTCTACTATAAAATATGCAAACTAATTCATGTTTTGTCAAAAATTTCAAGCATACAATTATTAACTTTATTTCTCATACAATCTATCAATAAAAAGCTATAGAATAATTTCTCTTTACTTCTTTAATGAAAACTTTGACAATACTATTTCCAAGGGTTGTAAAATCGTCCCTGATTCTGCAAGATAAGTAGTAAACTAGCTACTAAAAACAAGACTGCCAAGAGCAAGGTAAGATAGTCTCCTTTTTTCAAGGCCTGATAACTATACCAAGTGCGTTTTTTCTCTTTCCCAAAGCGGCGAAGCTCCATGGCGGTCGCAATGGTATCAATGCGTTCTAGCGAGCTAAAAATCAAGGGAGTGATAATGCGCAGATTGCCTTTGATTCGTTGCATAAGAGAAGCTTTCTTGGATAATTCCATCCCACGCGCCTCCTGAGACATCTTGATGGTAAAGAATTCTTCCTGCAAATCTGGAATATAGCGCAAGGTCAGGCTGACTGAATAGGCAATCTTGTAAGGCACACCAATTTGATTTAAACTGGAAGCAAACTGACTAGGATGGGTTGTCATCAAAAAGATAATAGCCAGAGGAATGGTACAAAGGTACTTAATGACCAGATTTAGCAGATAAAAGAGCTCTTGACTGGTCAGAGTGTAGACACCGATTCCCTGCCAAATCACACTTCTCTCTCCATAAAGTCCAACCCCATACTCGGGAGAAAAGAGATAGACCATCAAGACGTTTAAAACGGCAAATACCGTCGCAAAAACGGCTACAAAGGAAACATCTTTAAAACGGATTTCTGACAAATAGAGGAGAAAGACCGAAAAGATGGCAATCAGAACAAGCAGTCTGGTATCATAGCTAATCATGGCCGCCAATGACACGAGGATGAAAAAGAGAAGTTTTCCAGCTCCTGACAAGCGATGAATCACAGTATCTCTATACTGGTAACCAATTAATTTAGCTTGCATCCTTCTCTCCTTTCTTTGTAAAATGCCGTTAAAGCAAGTGGATCCACATCTAGTTTCTTGGCCAAGTTAAAGATAGAGGTCTCTTTTAGATTGGCTTTTACTAACAGCTCAGGATTGCTCAAAAGACTAGCCGGATCAGTATCGGCAATCAATTCCCCATCCACCATGACAAGTGCCCGGTCTGAATAATCCAGCATCAATTGCATATCATGAGTAATCATAACAATCGTGTGCCCTTTTTGATGCAACTTCTCGAGAAATTCCATAATCTCAGTATAGTTCTTCTGGTCTTGACCCGCAGTCGGTTCATCTAAGAGGATGATTTCAGCTCCCAAGACCAAAATCGATGCAATGGTGACACGTTTTTTCTGGCCAAATGACAGGGCAGAAATGGGCCAATTGCGGAATTCATAAAGACCACAGATTTTCAAGGTTTCATAGACTCTCGTTTCAATTTCCTGCTCGTCCACACCTCGCAAACGTAGCCCCAGAGCCACCTCATCAAAAATCATGTTGGTTGAAATCATTTCATTGGGATTTTGCAGCACATAGCCTACTCGTTCTGCCCGCTCTGCAACAGAATCTCCTTTTATATCTTGTCCTTCCCACAGATAGCGACCTTCAGTCTGAATAAAACTACTTAAGGCCTTGGCTAGGGTTGATTTCCCAGCTCCATTTTTTCCGACAATGGCAATCTTTTCACCCTTTTTAATATCCAAATGTAGGGACTTTAAAATCGGTCTATCATCATAAGAAAAAGACACATCCTCTAGTCTAAAGAGTGACTGCAATTCTGGCGTCTCTTTTACTAGTTCCGTCTGCAACTGAACCTGACCTTTTGAGATGGACAAGTTATCCAGATCTGCTAATTGTTCTTCCTTATTTAAATCCACACCCAATTGACGGAGAGTGGTGAGATAAAGGGGTTCTCGAATTCCATTTTGTGTCAATAAATCAGTCGCCAGTAACTGGTCAGGACTCCCATTAAAGAGGATACGACCATCGTTTATCAAGACAATCCGATCCACAGGGCGATGCAGAACATCCTCCAAACGGTGCTCGATAATAAGTGTCGTCGTCCCCTCCTCCTTATGAATCTGGTCAATCAATTCGATAATATCCTGACCTGACTTGGGATCAAGATTGGCGAGTGGCTCATCAAACAATAGAATGGGACTTTCATCAATCAAGACACCAGCCAAACTGACACGTTGCTTTTGTCCACCTGACAAATCCTGGGGACGCTGAGCTAGTAAAGGGAGAAGATCCAGCTTTTCAGCCCATTTATGAACACGATTTTTCATCTCTTCTAGAACTGTCACATCATTTTCCAGAGCAAAAGCCAAATCTTCTGCCACAGACAAGCCAATAAACTGCCCATCTGTATCCTGCAAAACTGTGCTAACCAGATGAGACTTATCATAGATGCTCATATCAAAGGCTACTTGACCCTTGATCAAAAATTCTCCAGACGTCTGCCCCTTGTAAATATTGGGAATAATCCCGTTCAAGCACTGACCCAAGGTAGACTTACCTGACCCAGATGGTCCAACAATTAAGACTTTCTCTCCCTTGTAAATAGTCAAATCCACCCCTTGCAAGGTCGGTTCTTGTTGCGTTTCATACTGGAAAGAGAAATCCTTCCACTCAATTATAGCTTCTTTCATCTTACTCTCTTCATTCGCTTCTTCTACTCAATGAAAATCAAAGAGCAAACCAAAAAGCTAGCCGTAGGTTGCTCAAAGCACTGTTTTGAGGTTGCAGATAGAGCTGACGCGGTTTGAATTAGATTTTCGCAGAGTATTAGACTTCTATTTTATCATAAATTAACCCCTTCTTGCAGACTCTTCTCTTAAAAACTTAGCGCCAAAAAGATTCCTATCCTAGCTTGCTTACCTAACTAATCTATAAACATCGAAAAAGACTGGTTGTCCAGCCTTTTTCCTTATGTTAATCCTTTTTCAAACTTCCTGAACGAATCTGTGTACGTGAATAAGCTAGCAAGAGAAGGGTACCTGCGATAGCTATAGTTACAGCGTTAGCAATACCTGCAACAATCCCTTGAGCAAATACTTTTTCTGCCGCTTCTTGATATATCACAACATCTCCAAGTGGTGCCAAGACACCCCAAACAAGAGCATTTGCAACAATCTGAATGAGATTAAAGAAGACAATATCCTTCAACTCAAAAACACCCTGTGTTACTCGAATGTATTTTCTAAAGAGTCCTACAGCTAGACCAAAGAGCCCACTAGCAATAATCCAAGTCCACCACAGACCGTAGCCAGCAATAGCGTCCTTCACTGCATGCCCAATTAAGCCAACAAGTAGTCCCACTAGAGGACCAAAAATGATAGACAAGAGGCTCTGTACCGCATACTGAAGCTGGATACTTGTATTTGGAACAGGTGTCGGAATGCTGATCATCCCGATGACAACAAAGAGCGCAGCTCCAACACCGATAGCAACAACTTGTTTAATTGATTGATTTTTCATCTATATTCTCCTATTTTATGATTCTATTTTCTTTATTTCAATGGTCCAAGATGAACCGACACCCACATTATAGGCCTTGGCAAAAGAACCTTGGTTGATAGCCAAACCTAAACGATAGAGAGAGTTGATGTAAAGGATGGGTTGCCCAATTCTCACATCTGCAAATGATTTGCCATAGACAACCTGATTTTGATAGACCAGCATATCAGCGTGATAGATAGTCACTTCAAAACGGTCACCAAATTCTGGTTCCAGTTTGTAAAACTCTTCTCGTGTGATAGAGGTCCAAAGCGAGCCGAAACGTACATCCAGAATATCAATAGCTCCCTTCACCAAATGGTCTTCAATGATGGTCTCTACGACTGGAAGCTCCACAATCTGATCCACACTGAGCTCTGGCCCCACTTCCTCAAAAGTAATGTGACCACTGGCTAATTTAGCTCCAGTATAAGCATAAACATCACGACCGTGGAAGGTATAAGAATGCTCTGTGTTTTGACGTCTATTGGCTACCTCAGAAATTTCACGAATGGCTACAATACCAACGTGTTTCTTAATAAAAGAAAGAGTCCCATTGTCTGGCGTGACAATGTATTGATTTTTTGCAGTCTTGGCAACCACACTCTTACGTTTTGATCCGACACCTGGATCGACAACCGATACAAAAGTCGTTCCCTCAGGCCAGTAATCCACCGTCTGAAAGAGACGATAGCTCCCCTCAAAAATATTATAAGGCGTGATATCGTGCGTCAAATGATGAATTTTTAAGGTTGGAGACTCTTCTAAAGCCACTCCAATCATAGCCGATACCGCACCATCAACCAGACCAAAGTCTGATTGTAATACCAGTAAATTATTATTCATTTTATCTCCTTGTATATCCTTTATCATACCATATTTCAGAGAAAGTCGCTAATAGCTATTTTAATTGATTAGGGTATAGTTTTACCTTATAGCAAATTTCCTACTAAAAGCTCTTGTTATTAGCTAGTAGGTGCATTTTTTCTTGAAAAAAGGTATGATAGTTACATCATGAAAAAGTAGGTTTTAATATGAAAATTATCCTTGTCGGAGGGGGTAAAGTTGGTTTTGCCCTCTGTCGCTCCTTGGTTGCAGAAAAGCATGATGTTTTGCTGATTGAGCAAGACGAAGCAGTCCTCAATCATATTGTCAATCGCTTTGATATCATGGGTATCCTTGGCAACGGAGCTGATTTTGCCATTCTTGAGCAAGCCAGTGTCCAAGATTGTGACATCTTTATCGCCCTGACTGAGTACGATGAAGTAAACATGATTGCAGCCGTTCTAGCTAAAAAAATGGGGGCTAAAGAAACCATCGTTCGGGTGAGGAATCCTGAATACTCTAATTCTTATTTCAAAGAAAAGAATATTCTCGGTTTTTCTCTTATCGTTAACCCTGAGCTCTTGGCCGCCCGCGCTATCGCCAATATCATTGACTTCCCCAACGCCCTATCTGTCGAACGCTTTGCTGGTGGACGCGTTAGCCTCATGGAATTTATCGTCAGATCCACTAGCGGTCTTTGCCAAATGCCCATTTCTGATTTTCGGAAAAAATTTGGCAATGTCATTGTCTGTGCGATAGAGAGAGAGCATCAAATTATCATCCCAAGTGGTGATATGACCATACAGGATAAAGATAGAATATTTGTCACCGGTAACCGTGTTGATATGATGCTCTTTCATAATTATTTCAAATCTCGTGCTGTAAAGAGCCTTCTCATAGTTGGAGCAGGTAGAATTGCCTATTATCTACTAGGGATTCTCAAAGACAGTCGGATCGATACCAAAGTCATCGAGATTAACCCTGAAAGGGCACGTTTCTTTAGTGAGAAATTCCCTAATCTCTACATCGTTCAAGGAGATGGGACAGCAAAAGATATCTTGCTAGAAGAAAGTGCCCAAAACTATGATGCAGTAGCAACCCTAACAGGAGTTGACGAAGAGAATATTATTACTTCTATGTTCCTAGATAGTGTCGGGGTGCAAAAAAATATTAGCAAGGTTAACAGAACTAGTCTCCTTGAAATTATTCATGCGCCTGATTTCTCAAGCATTATCACTCCGAAAATCATCGCTGTAGATACAATCATGCACTTTATTCGTGGCCGTGTTAATGCCCAATATTCAGACCTTCAAGCCATGCACCATCTAGCCAACGGTCAAATCGAAACCCTGCAATTCCATATCAAGGAAGCCAATAAAATGACTGCCAAACCTCTTTCTCAACTGAAATTGAAAAAAGGGGTTCTTATTGCAGCCATCATTCGAAAGGGCAAGACTATTTTCCCAACTGGGGAGGATATGTTGGAAGTCGGAGACAAGCTCCTAGTAACAACCTTGTTGCCAAACATCACCAAGATTTATGATTTGATTGCGAGGTAAGAAATGAATAAAAGTATGATTCGTTACCTCCTTTCAAAGTTACTTTTGATTGAAGCTGTTCTTCTCTTGGTTCCTGTTGCGATTGCTGTCTATTACCATGAGTCAAGCCAAGTCTTTACAGCCCTCTTTACGACAATTGGGATTCTCGTATTACTGGGTGGTTCAGGAATTTTACAAAAACCAAAAAATCAACGGATTTACGCCAAGGAGGGAATCTTGATTGTTGCCCTCTGTTGGATTCTTTGGTCTTTCTTTGGGGGGCTCCCCTTTGTTTTTACTGGGCAAATTCCCAGCCTTATCGATGCCTTTTTTGAGATTAGTTCTGGCTTTACAACTACTGGAGCAACTATTCTAAACGATGTTTCGGTTCTCAGTCGCTCCCTCCTCTTCTGGAGAAGTTTTACCCACTTGATTGGAGGGATGGGAGTACTGGTTTTTGCACTTGCTATTATGGATAATGCCAAAAACAGCCACCTAGAGGTAATGAAGGCTGAGGTTCCTGGCCCCGTATTCGGTAAGGTTGTATCCAAGCTAAAAAACACCGCTCAGATTCTATATCTCCTTTATCTAGCCCTCTTTTCCCTTTTTGTGATTATCTACTATCTAGCCGGTATGCCTCTCTACGATAGTTTTGTTATCGCTATGGGGACTGCAGGTACCGGGGGATTCACCGTCTATAACGACGGAATTGCCCACTATGGTAGCTCACTGATTACCTATCTAGTTAGTATCGGAGTTCTGGTTTTTGGGGTAAATTTCAACCTCTACTACTACCTCATGCTCCGTCGCGTCAAAGCCTTCTTTGGAGATGAAGAACTTCGTGCCTACTTGGTCATCGTTCTAATTTCTACAGGCTTGATCAGCCTCAATACCCTCTATCTCTACCCAGGATTTTCTAAGAGTTTTGAAATGGCCTTCTTCCAGGTTTCCAATATCATTACAACAACTGGTTTTGGATACGGAGATATTACCAATTGGCCCCTCTTCTCCCAGTTTATCCTCCTCTTTCTCATGGGAATCGGTGGCTCTGCTGGATCAACCGCAGGTGGACTCAAGGTTATTCGAGGCCTCATCCTTTCAAAAATTGCCAAAAACCAAATTTTGTCAATTCTATCGCCCCACCGTGTGTTGACCCTCCATGTTAATAAAACGGTTATTGACAAAGATACCCAGCATAAGATTCTCAAGTACTTTGTCATCTATGCTATGATTTTACTAGTACTCATCTTTATTGTCAGCCTAGATAGCAATGATTTCCTGGTTGTGACCAGCGCTGTCTTTAGCTGTTTCAATAATATCGGGCCTATTCTAGGAACCACTTCTAGTTTCTCAATCTTTAGTCCTATCTCAAAAATCCTCCTCTCCTTTGCAATGATTGCAGGTCGCTTGGAGATTTACCCAATCCTACTTCTCTTTATGAAGAGGACCTGGTCTAAGAGATAAAATAAAGCCACACCTTGTTTCTTACAAAGTGTGGTGTTTTTATTTTCATACTCTTCGAAAATCTCTTCAAACCACGTCAGCTTCGCCTTGCCGTAGGTATGGTTACTGACTTCGTCAGTTCTATCCACAACCTCAAAACAGTGTTTTGAGCTGACTTCGTCAGTCTTATCTACAACCTCAAAGCAGTGCTTTGAGCAACCTGCGGCTAGCTTCCTAATTTACTCTTTGATTTTCATTGAGTATTATTTTCAAATCCCCATCGCAAGTCAACAAGTATCTTTGAATCTCGGTCAGACATTTCAGTACCTGACTTAAGGCATTTAAAACCCCAAAAACAACCCTCAGCCAACTGACCGAGGGTTACTTATTTCATTATTCAAAAACTTAATTAGCTCAATGCATCCAATGCATCATCCATTGAAAGAACTTCGTGGAAGACACGTTGTGTCAATTCAGTTTTTTGTTCTGGAGTGAGGTATTTAGTGTTTACACAGTATCCAGAGATACGTACGATAACGTCTTCTCCTGACATGATCTTTTCGTAAACATCGTTCAAGTCCATAACGTTCAAGTTAACGTGTTGTCCACCGTTTTCGAAGTAACCATCAAGGATTGTTACCAAGTTATCAACTTGTTCATCACGAGTCTTACCAAGAGCACGAGGTGATACTTGAGTTGTCAATGAGATACCGTCAGCGGCATAACCGAAGTCAAGGCTAGCAAGTGAGTTCAAGTTTTGCAACCATCCACCTTTAGCTTTGTTAGATGGGTTAGCACCTGGTGAGAAGAATTCAAGTTTAGACAAGTTCACAGAACCATCTTCGTTGAGGTATACACCTTTGTGTACTGGTGAGTTACCAGTTTGTTTAGAGTAAGCAACGTTAGATGTGATTGTCAAAAGTGATACAGTAGCTTCTGCGTCTTTGTAAAGTTTGTGGCTACGTAGACGAGTTGTGTAAGCTTCAATCAACCATTCTGCCAATTCGTTTGAACGTGGATCATCTTCACCCCAACGTGGGTATTCACCGATTGTTTCGTAATCGTAGATGTAGCCATTTTCATCACGGATTGGTTTAACTGTAGCGTATTTGATAGCTGACAATGTATCAACAGTGTTCGCAAATCCACAGATACCAAATCCCATGTTTGCACGTTGTTTAGTTGGCAAGAAGGCCATTTGAACAGCTTCGTAGTTGTACTTATCAGTCATGTAGTGGATGATGTTCAAAGCATCTACGTAAGTGTCAGTCAACCAGTCAAGAGATTTTTCAAAGTTAGCTTTAACTGATTCAAATTCAAGAACTTCATCACGAATAGGATCGATGTCAAATACTTTGTAGTCTTTGTGAACATCGTCGTAACCACCGTTCAAACCAGTAAGAAGGGCTTTCAATACGTTTACACGTGCACCGAAGTACTGGATGTTGTGGCGTTGTTCTTCATTTTCTGGGTCAAGTGGAGACACACAGCATGAGATACAGCTCATTTCACCGTATCCGTCTTTAGCCATTGTTGTTACACCTTCGTATTGGATAGAAGAGTGTTTGTGGCTCATGTGCATACAGTAGCGACGGAAGTTGTATGGCAATTTGTCAGTCCAAAGAACTGTCAAGTTTGGTTCTGGTGAGTTACCAATGTTGTCAAGAGTGTTCAAGAAACGGTAGTCCATCTTAGTAACACGGTGACGACCGTCGTTACCCATACCAGCCATAGAAGTTGTGATGAAAGTTGGGTCACCTGAGTACAATTGGTCATAAGCTTTAGTACGAGCAAATTTAACTGTACGAAGTTTCATAACGAAATCATCAACAAATTCTTGGATTTCTGATTCAGTAAATGTACCACGAGCAAGGTCACGTTCTGCAAAGATGTCAAGCACGATTGGCACACGTCCTAGAGATGTTGCAGCACCGTTGATAACACGGCAGACAGCCATGAAGGCGATGTTCACCCATTGGATAGCTTCTTTGACGTTCATCGCTGGTTTGCGAACGTCAACACCGTAAAGGTCACCCAAGCGAACAACTTGTTGCAATGCTTGGTATTGAAGGTTTACTTCTTCACGAAGACGGATTGTTTCTTCATCAATTTCTTTAATTGCATTCCAGTCGTTTACTTTTTCTTGCATCAAGTAGTCTGCACCGTAAAGAGCAAGACGTGCGTAAACACCGATGATACGTCCACGTGAGTAAGCATCTGGAAGACCAGTTACAGTGTGAGCGTGACGAGCACGACGGATATTTGAAGTGTAAGCGCGGAAGATACCGTCGTTAACTGTTGTTACGTATTTAGTAAAAATTTCGTGAACAGCTGGATCTGGTTCGTATCCATTTTCTTTCAAAGTAGTTTCAGCCATACGGATACCACCTTTTGGCATGAAGTTCAATTTGAAGAGTTCATCGTTTTGGATACCATAGATAACTTCGTTTTCTTTGTCGATAAATCCTGCAGGGATATCAGCGATAGATGTTGGACGAGTGTCCATTGGGAAACGAGTTTCTTCGTAGTGAGCCTTAGTTTCTTCTACAATTTTTTTGATGTGAAGTGAACGTTCTGTTGGTCCTGCAAGGAAGCTTTCGTCTCCATCGTAAGGTGTGTAGTTAGCTTGTACGAAGCGTGATACACTTGCTTTTTCTTTCCAATCTACGCCTTTGAAGCCTTCCCAAGCTTTGTCAAAAATATCTTGTGCTTCAACAACTGTCTTAACAACCATGTTAATGTCCTCTTTTTTCTTTCTAGTAACAGTCATCTGTTACATTCATGAGACAAGTATACCACACAGTAACCGATTTCAACAAGTAACAAACCCCTGTTTTTACACTTTCTTTTCTAAAACAGTCTATATTTCGCCCTAAACTGTATTATATTTTTGAAAAAAATATACCCTTTTTTCCTTTTTTCAGAAAAAAGGGTATAATAAAAGAAAATAAGCTGTAAAAAAGGTGCTAGGCATGTTGATTTTTCCCTTATTGAATGATTTATCAAGAAAAATCATCCATATTGACATGGATGCCTTTTTTGCTGCGGTGGAAATCAGGGACAATCCTAAACTCAGAGGAAAACCTGTCATTATAGGAAGCGACCCTCGGCAAACAGGTGGACGGGGAGTCGTTTCTACCTGTAGCTATGAGGCACGAGCTTTTGGTGTTCATTCTGCCATGAGTTCCAAGGAAGCTTATGAACGTTGTCCTCAGGCCGTCTTTATCTCAGGGAATTATGAGAAATACAAGTCTGTAGGCCTCCAGATTCGAGCTATTTTTAAGCGCTATACAGATTTGATTGAACCTATGAGTATTGACGAAGCCTATTTGGATGTAACAGAAAATAAACTGGGGATTAAGTCAGCAGTCAAAATCGCTCGCCTCATTCAAGAGGATATATGGCAAGAACTTCATTTAACTGCTTCTGCCGGTGTTTCCTACAACAAATTCTTGGCTAAAATGGCTAGCGATTATCAAAAACCTCATGGTTTGACAGTGATTCTACCTGACCAAGCTGAGGATTTTCTCAAACAAATGGATATTTCCAAGTTTCATGGAGTAGGAAAAAAGACGGTGGAACGTCTTCATCAAATGAGCGTTTTTACCGGCGCTGATCTACTTGAAGTTCCTGAAGTGACCCTAATAGACCGTTTTGGAAGACTGGGCTATGACCTTTATCGAAAGGCTCGTGGTATCCACAATTCCCCAGTCAGATCCAATCGTATCCGTAAATCAATCGGGAAAGAGAAAACCTATGGAAAGATACTCCGTGCCGAAGAAGACATCAAAAAAGAGCTGACTCTTCTATCAGAAAGAGTCGCGCTCAATCTCAGTCAGCAAGAAAAAGCTGGAAAAATTGTCATTCTGAAAATCCGCTACGAGGACTTTTCAACTCTTACTAAACGAAAAAGTCTCGCTCAAAAAACACAGGATGCTAGTCAGATAAGCCAAATTGCCCTGCAACTCTATGAAGAATTAAGCGAGAAAGAAAGAGGTGTCCGCCTGTTGGGGATTACCGTGACTGGATTTTAAACCCTTGAGGGGAGCTTCATTAGTTTGAATCAAATGAGGTTGGAACAACAGCGTTTCAGCCTCATTCTGTTTTAGAAATAATGTTCAGAGCGTGATAGCTAATTACTAAAATAGTTCGAGGAACTACCTTAAATTGCTGACCAGCATTCAACAGGCTGTGCCAGCCTTATTCACATTTTAGACTCTAAAAAATCCTAATTCAAGAAAACTTCTTTCCCTCACCACTCTCTTGCTAGAAAACTGAATGTTCTTGAAAAATATAGTTTAGTTTGAATTCCTACCGCATTTTTACTGGGATAAATTCTATAATTTTCAAGAAATATTTCATCACTTCCCTAAAAAATAATATCTATAAGAGAAGGAACATTCCCACGCATATACTTGGACTACAATATTTTTTGACATTTTATTGATCAAAAAGCGCACTTGGTTTTAATTAAGTATTAACTCCAACACTTAAAACTAAGAATGTGAGACAGATTTCAAATAGTTCCTAGTAAAAAACTTTTTCTCATAAGTGGTAAGTGTTGACACCTTCATTTTTATTTGTTAAACTAAAAAACATAAAATACCGAATAGTCGGTTTTTAAAAGGGATTTAACATGAAAAAATCTATGCTAGAAAAAACAATCGATTATATTGCAAAACAAGATCAACGAGTACGTCAACAACAAATACGTCATCACGAAGCCATTAAAAAGCAAAGAATACAGCAAAAAGAACAGTTTTATCGATTAACACAAGGAGAGAGCGGTATCCGACATTCTCGTTTGGGAGTGAAATGTGGGTATGCTACAATTACTGGCGGGCTCATCACTACTTTGTTTAGTCCTTGGAATGGTTTAGGAATAATGACCATCGGTGGGATTACAGTTCTCTCAAACTTGTATCACATCAAACGTATAGAAGCAAAATTAAAAAAGTAGAGTGGTTTTCTTAAGAATGAGACTTGTTAGACTGCTCAAATATTACCTTTTCTTCTTTTTTTGATAAAATAAATTTAATAAAACAGAGAGAAGGAACTTAATGGTCGCAAAAACAGAAAAATCTCAAGCAATGATTGAAAAAATTTTATCAACAGCTTCACAGCTTTTTATTCACAATGGCTATGAAAAAACAAGTGTACAAAACATAGCGCAAACAGCTAGCATTTCAAAAGGGGCCATTTATCACCATTTTCAATCAAAAGATGAAATTTTTTTTGCAGTTTTAAAACAGCGTTATCAATTGATGGAAAAGGAATTGCTAGACTGGCTTGAATCCACCAGTCATTTAACTGGAAGAGAACAGCTCAAAGAAACCTTTCAGTTTAGTTTAAAAAGTCAGAAAACTAACTACGAAATGTTGAATCACGCACCTCTTGATGCGGAGTTCATGCTGACTATTATCCGTTACAATCTGCGTATAGGAACTCCCCTTATTGCAGATATTATAAAAAAAGGAATAGAAGATCAGTCCATCCACCCCATCCCCTTCCCTAATGAAGCGGCCGAGACAATCTTGCTTTTGACTAACTTTTGGGTTGAAGGGAGTATTTTTGAAAATTCTTCCGAAAAAATTGTCGATCGGATTTATTTTTTACAATTTATGCTTCAATCTATCGGACTGGATATTTTTGATGAATCTTTAATTCAAGAAATTTTAAGTCAATCAAATTAAATACCATCTTTTAGTTTACGTTTAAACCTGTGGACAAACGGAGGGCAAGACGACAGAATAACGCAATAAAATATAAACTAAACAATTATAAAAATAGGATAGTTTTCCAAATATTTTTTTGGCGAACTATCCTATTTTATTCTATTTTCAACTTATACAAATAAACGGACAAAGCTATAAAGTAGCAAGATACTACCAAGCACGATACGGTATTTACCAAAAAGGGTAAAGTCGTGTTTTTTCACATAGCTGGTCAAGAAACGAATAGCGACCATACTGACTGCAAAGGCTACTCCCATCGCAACCAAGAGCAAGAACAATTGCCCAAAGCTCAAGAGTTGTCCTGCTTTTACAAATTTGAAAATCTTTAAGGCACTAGCTCCAAACATAACTGGAATTCCAAGATAGAAGGTGAATTCCGTTACAACAGAACGACTGGTTCCATTCAACAAACCACCGACAATCGTTGCTCCAGAACGGCTTGTCCCTGGTAAAAGGGCAAGAACCTGGAAGAGACCGATATAGAAGGCTGTCGTATAAGGAAGTTTATCTAACTCTGTCACACTTGGCTCGATAGCACGCGCTTTATTGCGCTTTTCCAAATAGATAAAGGCAATCCCATAGATAATCAACATGAGAGCAACAGAAACCATGTTATGGAAATGGGTATCGAACCAATCATCAAACTTAAAGACGGCAAGTAAAGGCAAAGTTGCAATCAAGACCTTCAACCATAGTCTCCAAGTCTTACGAACTTCCTGCTTGTCCTTAGTCGGTTTGAAAGGATTGAGCTTATTAAAGTAAATGACCATAACCGCCAAAATCGCACCTAGTTGAATTACAACATTAAACATGGACATAAAGGCTTCGTTTTGATTTTGATATTGGATAAATTCCTCTGCTAAAATCAAGTGACCTGTACTTGAAATGGGCAACCATTCCGTAATTCCTTCAACAATCCCGAAGAAGATAGATTTTAAAATTTCAATAAGATACATAGATTACTCCTTTTTTTCTATCTTCCATTATAGCATATTTTTCAGCCTATGGCAGTTCTCTTTAAAAGGCTCCGATACTGCCGCCACCTCCGCCTCCAGAGAAGCCACCGCCAGAACTTCCACTTCCAGAAGATACGGAGTAGGTGCTTGCTGTATTTGCGACACTAGCATAATGGCTCATTTGCGCGCTTGAATGATAAAACATACTGTGCCAGCCATAAGCTACATAGAGATTGATATCTGGATTTTCTACTTGGATGTGATGAACCTTCATCAAATGGCTGACCTTGTCCGCATAGCCAAATAAGGTCGCATAGACCAAGAGGCGATTCCAGACCACAATGCTTTCCAGCTCAGCCTGATCCAATCGTGCAATCTCACGCAACATATTTTCAAAACTGGTCCAGAGATAGTAGACTTCTGCCCCTGCTTCATTTAGGACACCATCACGATTATCTAATCGAAGCTTCCAATAATAGAAAACAGCCAAAACCAAACCTAGAAAACCAAGTATTGGCAAAGGGAGGTAAAGATAGCCATAAACGTCCAAACTGTACAAGAATAGACCAAATCCGATAAATAATGGTAGGATAGTAGAAAGTCCCATCCCCACTTGCAAGACCTTTTCCAAACCAGTTAAAGGTCGATAGTAATCTGGGAGCCCCCAGAAGGAAACTCGATTTCGCACTCCTTCTTGCATCTCTTTTAATACTGCTTCGAAAGAAGATTTGAGCTGATTCCCTCTTGCTTGAATTCGTTTTTCATCAGAGGCTCTTGCCCCACGATAAAGACTATCAGATACCTTGTAATCCGCAAATAAATTTGAAAGAGTTGTTTCTTTTTTGCCTGAAAAGGCCAGATTTAGACAGTCTATCTCAAAACTTGACAAACCATCTTCTTTTACCAGCCTCAAACCAACTGCATCGCCTTCTGAAATGATAGAGACATTCCCACGGTCTATCACATCTAACAAGGTAGCTTGGACAAGTTGATCAAAAGTGAATTTACCAGCTCCTTTGGTTAGAGGATTCACTTCCTCTAAAGAGGTCGAGTAGACAGCCTCTGATAAAACCATAGGCTCTAATTCCATTGGTGGTTCATAGAGACGATGATTTTTGGCATATTTGACTGAAGGAGTGGTCTTTCTTCTATATATGAAATAGAAGCAGACGCTCAATAACAAGGATATAGAAAGTAGCAAAGGAAATACCCAAGTAAGGAGTTGTTTACTCTGATCTTTTTCTCTAACAATCGACTCTTCTATCTTATTAAATTCTTCTAAACGATTTCCTTTCAAGCCCTGATCCCTAGCGCTAGCAAAATCGGTCTGAGGCCAGTAGGCATGCAACTCAACTCCACGCTTAGCCGGCAGATTTTCCAAACGAATAGTATAATCAAGGTTACTCTTTTCAACCGTTCCCTCTCTAAAGAGTTTCCCTGTATGGAAAAAGAGTTTTTCAGCCCCCTTATCTCCCCTTACATGAAATTCAAACTTTCCAATAGCCCCTGAACTGTCTGTTAAAGGCTGCCAATTTAATTCAGCAATGTCATCATATAGAAAAAGCAAATTCTTTAAATTCCAGGTAAGGTCAACTTCAACTATGTCGCCATCTTGACCTGGATTATAAACTTTAACAGTATAACCATCTGCTCCTTCTATCACTTCGCTAGTAACATCTGTCAGTTCAGCACCATTTTTCGCAGCCTGAACCTTTGGATGAGGATCAATGTCAAATCCACTAGGCATCTTGCCAGCACGTCCAAGTCCCACGATTTGGCCCTTAAAGTCCTCCTCAAACTGGTAAACTATCTTCTGTCTAAATTCTGCTGTATTGTCTGCATGAATATACAAATCCCCTTGATAAGAGTTTATCTTGAAATCAATGGCAAAAACAGAGAATGGCAGAAGGCAAAACAAGCCTAACACTAGTAAGAAAAAAGTTTTTTTCATCAACTAAGCCCCCTTTTTATCTTTGCTATCATTATATCATTTTTTCTCAAGTAAGGGCTTACCTGTATTGAAAAATAGAGTTTTTTTCGATAAAATAGGAGACAGTTATTTTTTAATAGATTAGAAATAGGAGAAATCATGAGAAAAATATACTTATCTATTTTCACAAGTCTCTTGCTGATGCTGGGATTTGTTAATGTTGCCCAAGCCGATGAATATTTACGCATCGGAATGGAAGCAGCATATGCTCCCTTTAACTGGACTCAGGATGATGATAGCAATGGAGCTGTCAAAATCGATGGGACCAACCAGTATGCCAACGGATACGATGTTCAAATCGCCAAGAAAATCGCTAAGGACTTAGGTAAAGAACCTTTGGTTGTTAAAACCAAGTGGGAAGGTCTAGTCCCTGCCCTCACTTCTGGTAAGATTGACATGATTATCGCAGGTATGAGTCCAACTGCCGAACGCAAACAAGAAATTGCCTTTTCAAGCAGTTACTACACTAGCGAACCCGTTCTACTAGTCAAAAAAGATTCTGCCTACGCAAATGCTAAATCTTTGGATGACTTTAATGGTGCGAAAATCACTTCTCAACAAGGTGTCTACCTCTACGACTTGATTGCACAAATCTTAGGTGCTAAAAAAGAAACAGCTATGGGAGACTTCGCTCAAATGCGCCAAGCTCTTGAGGCTGGTGTCATCGATGCCTATGTTTCTGAACGCCCAGAAGCTCTGACTGCTGAAGCTGCTAACTCTAAGTTCAAGATGGTCCAAGTAGAACCAGGTTTCAAAACTGGGGAAGAAGATACAGCTATCGCCATTGGACTTCGTAAAGATGACAATCGTATTAGCCAAATCAATGCCAGCATCGAAACCATTTCAAAAGATGACCAAGTTGCCTTGATGGATCGTATGATCAAGGAACAACCTGCCGAATCTACAACAACTGAAGAGACTAGCAGTAGTTTCTTCAGCCAAGTCGCTAAAATTCTTTCTGAAAACTGGCAACAACTCTTGCGTGGTGCTGGTATCACTCTTTTAATCTCTATCATCGGAACCATCACAGGTCTCATTATTGGACTTGCCATTGGTGTCTTCCGTACTGCTCCTCTATCTGAGAATAAAGCCATTTATAGCCTACAAAAACTAGTCGGCTGGATCCTCAATGTCTACATTGAAATTTTCCGTGGTACACCTATGATTGTTCAATCGATGGTCATCTACTATGGAACTGCCCAAGCTTTCGGTATCAACCTTGATCGCACACTGGCTGCTATCTTCATCGTTTCGATTAACACTGGTGCCTACATGACTGAAATCGTCCGTGGTGGTATCCTAGCGGTTGACAAGGGACAATTTGAAGCCGCTACTGCTCTTGGTATGACCCATAACCAAACCATGCGTAAGATTGTCCTACCTCAGGTAGTCCGTAACATCCTACCCGCAACTGGTAATGAGTTTGTCATCAATATCAAAGATACATCTGTATTGAACGTTATCTCTGTTGTCGAACTTTATTTCTCAGGAAATACCGTGGCAACACAAACCTATCAATACTTCCAGACATTTACAATCATCGCCGTGATTTACTTTGTCCTCACCTTCACCGTAACACGTATCCTACGCTTCATCGAGCGCCGAATGGACATGGATACCTATACTACAGGTGCTAACCAAATGCAAACGGAGGATTTGAAATAATGACCCAAGCAATCCTTGAAATTAAACACCTCAAAAAATCCTACGGACAAAACGAAGTGCTAAAAGACATTTCTCTCACTGTCCACAAGGGAGAGGTCATCTCTATCATCGGAAGCTCTGGAAGCGGGAAATCGACCTTCCTACGCTCCATTAACCTACTTGAAACACCAACTGATGGACAAATCCTTTATCATGGACAAAACGTCCTCGAAAAAGGCTACGACCTCACGCAATACCGTGAAAAGTTGGGAATGGTTTTCCAATCCTTTAACCTCTTTGAAAATCTCAACGTTCTTGAAAACACAATAGTCGCTCAGACAACAGTCCTTAAACGTGAACGCACAGAAGCTGAAAAGATTGCCAAAGAAAACCTTGAAAAAGTCGGCATGGGAGAACGCTACTGGCAAGCCAAACCAAAACAACTCTCAGGTGGTCAAAAACAACGTGTGGCCATCGCTCGTGCCCTCTCCATGAATCCAGACGCTATTCTCTTTGATGAACCAACATCAGCTCTCGATCCAGAAATGGTTGGAGAAGTCCTTAAAATCATGCAGGAACTGGCCCAAGAAGGCTTGACTATGATTGTAGTGACTCACGAAATGGAATTCGCTCGTGATGTCTCTCACCGTGTTATCTTTATGGATAAGGGTGTCATTGCTGAAGAAGGAAAACCAGAAGACCTCTTCACCAATCCTAAAGAAGACCGAACAAAAGAGTTCCTTCAACGCTATCTCAAATAAAAAGAAAAGGCTGCATCAATCGTGCAGTCTTTTTGCTTGGTCAAAATGAAAAGGCAGACTCTACTCAAGAATCCACCATTATCCAAAGATTAATCTTCAAATTTTTCATGATTTTTTTCATAGAAATCAATTAAACCTAGAGCTGTTTCAAATGAAATATTTTTTACTTTCGCACGACCCTGCGCTAGAGCAATGATAGACATTTCACGCGCATTCGTTTCTTTAGAGATACGGTAGCCTGTGATTTTCTTATCACGAACCCAGCCAACAACTGATTCTACTTTTTCAAAGTTTGACTTAGCCATGTTCTTCTCCTATTTTCTTCTTTACGATATATTATTCTATACGTTTTTATGTCTTTTGTCAATAAAAAAACATATATTCAATAAAATAAATGATTTAGTTTTTTCTTACTTCTTTTTTAAAGCCGATAATATATAGGTTTTTAGTTGCTATAACCCATTAGTAAGCGCCCCAAAAACAATTGAATTATTAAACTTTAAATTCGCAAAAATATTCATCGAGAAAAAATACCAGTTTCTCAATAGGATAAACAGGAGTCATATTCTACATCTTCATTTTAATCTATAAGGTTGTCAAAGAGAATCTTCCTTTTCGGACTATCTCATATCTATTTTATCCTTTCTATTTCCTTTGGTTCCCTTCCTGTTACTATTTAACTTTTTTAACCGGTACAATTGACTTATCTCATCAAATTTTGCATATTCTTATAACACACCGCTATTACAATCAGCATTTAGAATAGCACTTCCTAGTATTCCAAATGTTCTACTCGCCTCATATTACTGCTATCATATACTATATTCAATCAACTCACCAAATCTACTTTATAAGCATTGATTATTTTTTCTAATTCCTATTATATTTAATCAAACTTAAAATTAGATATATATAAAATATGGTATTCTAAAAAATAACCCTATATATAACAAGTCATTCTTCTTTATTATTATAAGCTGAAATAAAAAATAATAGGTGCTATAGTGAGTTGTAGTAGAAATAGCACGATAGATTTCCTAAGTCCATAGGAATCGCCCCCTTTCTTCACCCTCATTATAACACCTATACATCAGTTGTGCAAATAATATGATATTTTTTTATTAGTCCTCAGACAAGCATATTATAGAGCGTTTCATTACCATTTAAGTTAATATAAGCTGGATCAAAACCTTCCATTCTACGGATCAAACCTGCATAATCATGCTTATCTGCTAAGGCAATCCCAATCAATACAGGCCCTGTACCCTTGCTAGCTCGTTTGATATACTCAAAACGTGTGATATCATCATTTGGCCCCAAGATATCATTTACAAACTCACGCAAAGCTCCTGGACGCTGTGGAAAATTGACCACAAAGTAATGCTTGATGCCATCATAAATCAAGGCACGTTCTTCCATTTCTGGCATACGGTTGATATCATTATTTCCTCCAGAAATGATACAACAAATGGTTTTCCCCTTGATATATTCAGCTAAAACCTCTAGAGAGGCGATACTAGCTGCTCCAGCAGGCTCTGCAACAATCCCTTGCTTAGAGTAGAGATCAATCAAAGTTTCAGAAATCAATCCCTCATCGACACCTACCAAAGTTTGAACATGTTGACGAGTTGCCTCATAGGTCAACTGACCTACCTTTTGTACAGCAATCCCATCCGCAAATTTGTCAATTTCTTTGAGTTTGACAGGCCCACCAGCTTCAAAGGCAGCCTTCATGGAACGTGCCCCATTAGCCTCTACCCCAATGACTTCAATCTCTGGACTTGTTTCCTTGATATAGGTAGAAACCCCAGCAATAAGACCGCCACCTCCAACAGGAACCAAGACAGCATCAAAATCAATCGATTCTTTTCGAGCTTCTTCTAAAATCTCATAAGCAACGGTCCCTTGACCAGCTTGAACATGGGCATCATCAAATGGATCAATAAAGGTACGATTTTCAGAAACTGTAAATTCTTGAGCTGCTTTAGCTGAGGCATCAAAGGTATCTCCAACTAGTTTAATGGTTACGAAATCCCCACCAAAAAAGCGAACTTGACCAATCTTTTGTTGCGGAGTGGTAATGGGCATAAAAATAGTAGCAGGAATCTTCATTTCATTACAAGTATAGGCTACTCCCTGCGCATGATTTCCCGCAGAAGCGCAGACTACCCCACGTTCACGCTCTTCCTTGCTGAGCTGGGAAATGGCATAATAAGCACCACGGATCTTAAAAGAACGAACACGCTGGGCATTTTCTTTTTTCAAATAAATCTTAGCACCATACTTCTCCGATAAATAATGGTCGTAATCCAGTGGGGTATTCACAACCACACCGTTCAAGACTTTATGAGCCTTGATGATATCTTTTGAACTTAACATCTTTTTCTCCTAGACTATTTCATACTTATACTCTTCGAAAATTAAATTCAAACCACGTCAGCTTCACCTTGCCGTACTCAAGTACAGCCTACGGCTAGCTTCCTAGTTTGCTCTTTGATTTTCATTGAGTATTATCTCAATCCATCCTCTTAAAAAGAGAGATGAATTGATTATAAAAGCGAGTTAGTCCCCCAACTCGCCTTCACCTTAATTTCTATCAATTAGTTATAGATTTTAAATGCATCATCGTCGTTTTTACCAACGAAAGGCATTGCTTTACGCAATTCTGCACCAACTTTTTCAATTTCAAGGTTAGCTGCTTGTTCGCGGTAAGCAGTCAATTTTGGACGTCCAGCTTTGTAGTCATTTACAAAGTCATTTGCAAATTTACCATTTTGGATGTCTGCCAAGACAGCTTTCATGTTTTCTTTAACTTGTTCAGTGATTACACGTGGACCTGATACATAGTCACCGTACTCAGCAGTGTTTGAAATTGATTGACGCATTTTCTTGAATCCACCTTCGTAGATCAAATCAACGATCAATTTCATTTCGTGAAGAACTTCAAAGTAAGCCAATTCTGGAGCGTAACCTGCTTCTGTCAAGACTTCGAAACCTGCTTCGATAAGGGCAGTCAAACCACCACAAAGTACAGCTTGTTCACCAAACAAATCTTCTTCAGTTTCTTCTTTGTAAGTTGTTTCAAGAAGACCTACACGAGCTGCTCCAACACCTTTACACCAGTCCATAGCAATGTTTTTAGCATTTCCTGTTGCATCTTGATATACTGCGTAAAGAGCTGGAACACCAAATCCTTCTTCATAAGTACGACGTACCAAGTGTCCTGGTCCTTTAGGTGCACACATGAAAACATCTACATCCGCAGGAACTTTGATAAATTCAAAGTGGATGTTAAAACCATGAGCAAATCCAACTGCGTTTCCAGCTTCCAAGTTTGGCGCGATTTCTGCTTCGTACAATTCTTGTTGGATTTCGTCTGGTGCCAAAATCATGATAACGTCAGCCAATTTAGTTGCTTCTGATACTGTGTAAGTGTCAAATCCATCTTCTTTTGCTTTATCAAAAGATTTACCTGGACGTACACCGATAATGACATCATGACCTGAATCACGCAAGTTTTGAGCATGCGCATGTCCTTGCGAACCATAACCGATAACGGCGATTTTTTTACCGTCAAGTGCTGCTACTTTAACATCTTTTTCGTATTCCATTTGAACTGCCATAGTTTTTTCTCTCTTTTCTATTATTTATTACCTTTTAGGCCGGTTTAACAAATTTAAGTTGGATTTTTAATCACGGGTAAATCCAGTTGCACCAGTTCGAGCAATATTACGAATACCATATGGTCGAATAACTCTCAATAGAGCTTCACTCTTTTCAGCATTTCCTGTCATCTGAATGGTAATCGAGCTTGGTGCTACGTCTACAACTGTTGCACGGAAAGGTTGAATAATCGCTAGAATCTCAGCTCGCTTCTCAGCTGGCGCTGACATCTTAACCAAAATCACCTCGCGCTCCAAATGAGGCTTGTCTGTAATATCACGAATGCGAATCACATCAATCTGACGATTGAGTTGCTTGATGATTTGCTCCACTTCATCATGTGAAGCTACATCAATAATAATGGTGATGCGTGATACATTCGGATCTTCTGTCGCTCCAACAGAGATGCTTTCGATATTAACCTGACGACGAGATAGGACACCTGTAAAGCGATTGAGGACTCCTGATCGATTTTGTAGTTTTGCTGTTAACATTCTACGCATGGAACTTCACCCCCAACATCTCATGATTACTCTTACCAGCTGGTACCATTGGTAACACCTGTTCCTTACGAGAAATATCTACCTCGATTAGCATAGGTACATCCTCAGTGATCACTTCAAGATCTTGAGCCAAGGTCTCAGGATTGTCAAACTTATAGTTTTTAATACCGTAAGCTTGCGCCATCAATTGGAAATCAGGAAGGGTATCAAAGACCGATTCTGATGTTCTGCCTTCATAGAAGGATTCCTGCCACTGGCGAACCATTCCAAGTGAGTGGTTGTTTAGCATAACCACCTTGATTGGCACCTTGTAAATGTTCAAAATAGCCAATTCCTGGTTAGTCATTTGGAAACCGCCATCTCCAACAAACAAGACAACTTCCTTATCTGGGTTAGCAATTTTAGCCCCAATTGCTGCTGGAATTCCGAATCCCATCGTTCCCAAACCACCTGAAGTCACTAACTGACGTTCATTTTGGTAGGGATAATACTGAGCTGTCCACATTTGGTGTTGACCAACGTCTGTTACCACAATGGCATCTCCATTAGTTAATTCACCAATTCGTTCAATAACAGCTTGCGGCTGAACCACACGCTCTTTCTTGTCATAAGAACGAACGCGGTTTTTGTCTTTAGTAACTTTTTCAATCCATTTCTCAGTATTGTTATGAACTGTCGGCTCAGCCAGCAACATTTGCAAGGCTTTCTTAGCATCTCCAACTACTGGAATATCTGCACTGATAATCTTGCCAATCTCGGCAGGGTCAATATCAATGTGGGCAACCTTGGCATTCTTAGCGAAGGTCTTAGGATTTCCTGTCAAGCGGTCATCGAAACGGCAACCAATACTAATCATAAAGTCCGCTTCCGTCATGGCAATATTAGCTGCGAATGACCCGTGCATACCGCCCATTCCAAGGAAGAGTGGGTGACTCGTTGCAATCGTACCTTGCCCCAAAAGACTGGTTACCACTGGAATTTGATAGCGTTCTGCAAATTCATTTAATTCTGCAGCTGCTTCAGCATAGCTAATTCCACCACCAGCAAGCAAGACTGGCTTTTTAGCCTTGGACAATTGCTTCAAGATTTTCTTGATTTGCATATCATTTGGCTCAAGAGTCGGTTGATAGCTTGGTAGGTTCACTTCTGGTGAATAAATGAAGTCTGTTTCCAAAGCAGATACGTCTTTAGGTAGGTCAATGACGACTGGCCCTGGTCGACCTGTAGTCGCGATATGGACAGCTTCCGTAATGATACGCGGAATATCAGCTGTCTCACGAACTTGGTAATTGTACTTAGTGATTGGCATGGTAATTCCCACGATGTCTGCCTCCTGAAAGGCATCCTTCCCAATCCCTGCTCGCGCCACCTGACCTGTAAAGACCAAAAGGGGAACGCTATCGCTCATGGCATCCGCAATCCCTGTAATGGCATTTGTTGCTCCCGGTCCGCTAGTGACGACGGCAACACCCAACTTTCCAGTTGATTTAGCATAACCTTCAGCTTCATGCAAACAACCTTGCTCATGGCGTCCTAAAATGTGGCGAATGCCTTTAAAATTATATATCGCATCATAAAAAGGCAAGACTGCACCACCAGGATAACCAAAGATGGTATCAATTCCTAAATCACGAAGTGTTTCCAAAACTAGGTCCGACCCCGTCTTAGGAGATTCTAAACTGATTTTCTCCATTGTTCCCCTTTCTTTCCTCTTAAAAATAACTTGTTACTATCATACCATTTTTTCAAGATTTTTCAAGAGAAAAGAAGAAATTTTCTGAATTTTCTATTTTAACGTTTATTTATGAATGTTATTTTTGTTTTTATTAAAAAAGATACCGATTTCATTTACTATCAAATAAAAAAGAACTGATTTCTCAGTCCTTCATTAATCTTATTCCACACTAAATAGGTATGGGTAAACTGGTTGTTGGCCTTGGTGAATCTCAACTTCAACGTCTTCGAATTCTTCTGCGATTTCTTGGGCAATTTCATTGGCAAGTTCCTCGCTTCCATCTTCACCGATATAGAAGGTTACGATTTCACTGTCTTCATCCAACATATGTTTCAAGGTTTCTGTCAAGGTTTGGTGCATATCAGGGTTTGACACGAGGATTTTCCCATCCACCATACCAAGATTATCATTTTCATGGATTTCTAAACCATCAATGGTTGTATCACGAACGGCTGTTGTGACGCTTCCGCTAACGACATCGCTAAGAGCAGCAGTCATACGCTCTTGATTTTCTTCGATGGACTTGCTTGGATCAAAGGCAAGAAGACTTGTCAAACCTTGAGGAAGAGTACGAGCTTCTACCACTACTGCTGGTTGCTCCAAAACTTCCGCTGCAGATTGAGCTGCCATGAAGATGTTTTTATTGTTTGGCAGGAAGATGATGTTACGAGCGTTGACCTGTTCAACAGCCTTGATAAAGTCTTCAGTTGAAGGGTTCATGGTTTGACCACCTTCGATAACATAATCCACACCTTGAGAACGGAAGATATCTGCTAGACCTTTACCAGCCACTACAGCAATCAAAGCATACTCTTTTTCTTCAGCAGGCTTGCTAACTTGGGCAGCTTCTTTCTCAACCTGTGCTTCGTGTTGGTTGCGCATATTGTCAACTTTTACCTTGACCAAGCTACCATATTTAAGACCTTCTTGCATAACAAGTCCTGGATCTTCTGTATGGACATGGACTTTGACAATTTCATCATCATTGACAACAAGGAGAGAATCCCCAAGCTCATTCAAGTAGTTACGGAATTCGTCGTAGTCAAAATCTTTGGCATAGGTTGGACCTTGCTTAAGAGCTACCATGATTTCAGTACAGTAACCAAAGGTGATGTCCTCAGTCGCTACATGACCAGCTACAGACTTGTGGTGCTCTGCATTAATCATTTCACTCATGTTGGCAGGAGTCGCTACAAAGTCCTCAGATGCGATATATTCACCAGTAAGGGCTGAAAGGAAACCTTCGTAGATGAAGACCAGACCTTGACCACCTGAATCCACAACGCCAACTTCTTTCAATACTGGAAGCATGTCTGGCGTTTTAGCTAGAGCTGTTTTAGCACCTTCCAAGGCTGCGCGCATGACTTCAATAGCATCATCTGTTTGCTCAGCTTTTTTCTTAGCACCGATAGCAGCCCCACGAGAAACTGTCAAAATCGTTCCTTCAACAGGTTTCATAACTGCCTTATAGGCAACTTCCACACCTGATTGGAAGGCAAGGGCCAAGTCTTGACCTGTTAACTCGTCTTTATCCTTGATAGCTTGTGAAAATCCACGGAAAAGCTGAGACGTAATAACTCCTGAGTTCCCACGCGCACCCATCAAAAGACCTTTGGCAAGAATGCTCGCTACCTCTCCAACTGTAGAAGCTGGCTTGTCTGCAACTTCTTTAGCTCCATTTTCAATGGTCATTCCCATGTTTGTTCCAGTATCTCCATCTGGAACTGGAAAGACGTTTAATGAATTGACATATTCAGCTTGCTTATTCAAGCGAGTTGATGCAGCCTGCACCATTTCTTGAAATAAGCTAGTAGTAATTTTTGACACGGTTATTCTCCTACAACTTTGATATTTTGAATGTAGACATTTACAGTCTGAGCAGTAATTCCAAGTTGGTTTTCCAAACTAAAACGAACACGCTCTTGAATGTTTTTTGACACTTCGCTAATCTTTGTTCCGTAGCTCAACACGGTATATACATCAACTGCAATACTGCCATCTTCGGCTGCCTTTACGACAACACCTTTGGAATAATTTTCCTTACCTAGAAGGGCTTGGAAATTATCTTTGAGGGCATTTTTACTAGCCATACCGACCACACCAAAAATCTCAGTTGTTGCACCACCTACGATAGTTGCAATCACTTCATCTGTTAGTTCGATTTGACCATCTTTTGTATTAATTTTTACAGTCATCCTTTTTACCTCAACTAGTTGATACTCTATTTTATCATATTTCAGCCCAAGTGTAAAAGCAGAATACTGTCTCAGCGGATATTTACTCCGTTTTTCAAATGATTTTATACCCACAACAAAAGAAAAAAGACCCTAAGGTCTCCTTTGCTTTTATTATTAAACGCGTTCAACTTTACCTGATTTCAAAGCACGAGCTGAAGCCCAAACTTTTTTAGGTTTACCATCGATAAGAACAGTAACTTTTTGAAGGTTTGGTTTTACGGCACGTTTTGTTTGGTTCATCGCGTGTGAACGGTTGTTTCCTGATACAGTCTTACGACCTGTAAAGTAACATACTTTAGCCATTGTGTTTTCCTCCTATTAGATCTAATATAGCGGATGTGCTAGCACCACATACCGTACTATGTTATCACACTTTCTTCATTTTTGCAAGGGAATTGGAAGATTTTTTTATTTAACGTAGACAATTCCCAACTTTCCAAAAGCCACATCCCCACGGATAATCAAAGTTTTGCTGGTTGGGGCTAGAGAAGTATCTGCCTTGGCTACACCACAGAAAGTTTCCACCTTTAAATCAACTCTCCAATGTTGAGGAACATAGATAACTGCATTGCCAAAACCAACTTCCACTTTCAGTGTTGCACTATCACCTAACATCTCTGCATTGTCATAATATATCTTGGCATTCCCAAAACCAACTTCAACTTGGTCTTCTACCAATTCTTGGTCTTGCTTGTAGAAAGTCCCAGTCCCAAAAGCGACTTCCTTATCTGTAAGAATGGTCTTTTCACCATCATACCACCATTTTTTTCCATTCCAAGTTCTGTTAGAATGAGTGAGTGCGCTGACACCCATTACGATTAAAATACTAGCCCAAAATAAAGACTGATTTGGAATCGGTAAAATATCATAAAAGTGGTTAGCAATCATGAGGGCTACTAGAGCTGTAAAAGAGGCTGAGGTTAAGTGGCGACGTAACAAAGCTCCAACTGATTGGTAGGCAAAAAAAGCAATACCAATCAAGGGCCAAATTTGCCCTCCAAGAGAAGGGATTCCAAAATTTCCTTGTAATAATATTACAGCTGCAAAAATAAGCAACACAATACCAAATGCTTTCTTTTTCATGTTCTTACCTCATGTTTCTTAGATTTTCTTTTAGGAGGGATTGGTAATGCCGTGAGACATGAACCTCCTTGTGGGTCTGATAGAAGGAAATGGTGCCCGTTCCTGAAAAGGACTTGTCCACCGAATAGACTTGCCGAATATTAGCGATCGTTGACTTGGATACCCGACTAAAATAACGAGGAAGGATAGCCTCTAACTCATAGAGTTTAAGCCGAACTTCGTAGGCATCTTTCTGGGTATGGGCGTAAATCTTGTTCCCTTCTGTCTCAAAGAAGAGAATTTCCGACAAGTCCAGATAATATTCACCCGTCCCTTTGTAAAAAATCAACCTAGGAGACTTGGACTCTTGTAAGAGTCGCTGTAAATCCGCAATCTCATCTGTCAAGGCCGCTGCCTTGATGACAATTTCAGTTTCCTCTAAATTGCTATCAATTTCGATTCGTAACTTCATTCCATCTCCTTTCTGACTCTACTATATCAAAGGAAAAATAAGAAAACAAGAGCAAAAAAGCAAGTGGTTACTTTAGCCACGTAAGTGGTTCTAGGACCGCCTTAACTTACAGGTCAAAATAGAAAGAAAATCACACCCCACACAAGACCATAAATATAACCAACCACTACATCCTTGGGATAATGGACACCACCTAGGACTCTTACTAGACCGAGGATGGCTGATAAGATCAACAAGATAACCCCTACGGATAAACTAGCATGTAAGCAAGCCATGGAGATAATGGTGGCTGAAAAGACATGACGACTAGGCATAGACTGACCAGGACTATCTCTGTCTAGTAGCGGTACAATTTCCCAAACTTCATAAGGCCTAGGAGCATTGATTTTCTTACGGAGAAGGGACAACATCACAAAACCTGACGCAGGGACAAAAAAATACATCCAGATTTGTTTCCCAAGTCCTTCTTGGAAATAGGTGGCGACTAACAAGGTTAGATAAACTATAGGCATAACTACGGTCATGAACCGATTGAAAGCTCTTAACAAGCTCAGAAGAAAGGGCTTATTTTTAATCTTACCAGCAACGTGTCCATACCATTCTTGATAATTTTTCATATATTTTTTCATCACTTACTCAAATTTTGCTTATAGGGAAGCACTCGTCTTCTAGTATAGTGCAGAAAAAGAAGGCCGTCAAGCCTTCTTTCGATTTATTCTTCTGCTTCGTCTTCTGTAAACTGACTGTTATAAAGATCAGCGTAGAAGCCTCCTTGTGCCATCAACTCATCATGATTTCCTTGTTCGATGATATTGCCATCTTTCATGACAAGAATCAAATCAGCATTTCGGATAGTAGACAAGCGGTGGGCGATGACAAAGGAAGTTCTTCCCTCCATCAATCGGTCCATGGCTTTCTGGATCAATTCCTCTGTACGGGTATCAACCGAAGAGGTCGCCTCATCCAAAATCAAGAGCGGCGCATCTTTCAGCAAAGCACGAGCAATGGTCAAGAGTTGTTTTTGTCCGACAGACAAGGTCACTGTATCATCCAAGACGGTATCGTAACCATCTGGTAGAGTCATGATAAAGTGGTGAATCCCTACAGCCTTACTGGCTTCAATCACGCACTCATCACTAATCCCTATTTGGTTATAGATAAGATTGTCGCGAATGGTTCCTTCAAAGAGCCATGTATCCTGCAAGACCATTGAAAAGGCATCGTGTACTTCCGAACGCTTCATCTCCTTGGTATCCACACCATCAATGCGGATACTTCCCTTATCAATCTCATAGAACTTCATCAAAAGATTGACAATAGTTGTCTTACCAGCCCCAGTCGGTCCGACAATCGCAACCTTTTGACCTGCATGAGCGGTCGCAGAAAAGTCATGAATAATGGTTCGCTCTGGTGTATAACCAAAGGAGACTCGATCAAAGACCACTTGCCCTTTCATATCGCTCAATTGTCTTTCTTTATGAGATTCGTCTTCCATTTCCTCTTCAGCTAGGAATTCGAAGACACGCCCCATGGCTGCGCTAGCCTGCTGAAGACTAGTAATCCCTTGGGCAATTTGTGAAAGAGGCTGAGAAAAGATACGAACGTAGGCCATAAAGGCAACGATAATCCCGATACTAATCTGACCATTCAGAGCCAAGGCTGCGCCAACGATAATCACCAAGGCATAACTAAAGTTCCCAATGAACATCATAATCGGCATCATAATCCCTGAAATAAACTGAGATTTCCAGATACTGTCATACAGACGATGGTTTAATGTCGCAAATTCTTCTTTCGTGCTCTCGATAGCATTGTAACTGGTTACCACATTATGGCCAGAGTACATTTCTTCCACATAGCCATTGACAGCTGCCAAATCCTGTTGCTGACTCTTAAAGAATCCCTGTGATTTGCCCATAAAGACAGACACGAAAGCAAAACCAATGAGAGTTGAAACAACCGTCACCAAAGCTAAAATCCAGTTCATGCCAAACATGGTTACTAAGACCGCCACGACCAGTAAACTAGATGAGAGAACTGTTCCTAGACTTTGATTGAGGGACTGAGCTGCAGTGTCAACGTCATTGGTTACACGAGACAAGGTATCCCCTTGAGAGTGTCCATCAAAATATCTCAATGGTAGGCGATTGATTTTATCTGCAATAGCTGTTCTCAAACGCTCTGAAAAACGTTGAATGGCTGATGTAAACAGAAAGGCCTGCAAATAATTTGATAGAAGCCCGATTACATAGATGATGGCTAAAAAACTACCAATGGCCGCAACCGCAGCGACATCCACACTTGTTTCTAGACCACTTGCAATAATATTGGTCATTTCCTTGATACGGGTTGGCCCATATACAGTAATGATATTGGATAAGATTGTTGCTAGAAAGGCAATTAGAAGGGCAAACTGGAGACCTGCAAGATAGGGTTTACTCTGTTTCCAGAGCGACAGTTTTTTATTTTCCATGTTCCAATTCCTCCTTCGATAATTGTGAATAGGCAATTTCTTGGTAAACTTCGTTATTATCTAGAAGTTCCTTGTGGGTGCCTTGTCCCACGACTTTTCCTTGATCCAAGACCAAAATCAAATCTGCATCCATAATCGTTGAAATACGCTGTGCAACGATAAGCTTGGTCATAGACTTGGTTTTCTCTGCTAGTTCTTGGCGTAGGACACGGTCTGTCTTATAGTCCAAGGCCGAGAAGGAATCATCAAAGATGAGGATTTCTGGCTTACGAGCCAAGGCACGCGCAATGGCCAGACGCTGTCTTTGACCACCTGAGAAGTTGGTTCCTCCTTGGGCCACTTCTGACTCTAAGCCCGCTTCCTTGTCTTCGATAAAGTTCTTAGACTGGGCCAACTCCAAGGCTTGCCACATAGCCTGCTCGCTAAGTGGTGTTTCTTGACTCTGTCCAAAGTCCAAATTGCCCTTAACATCACCTGAAAAGAGAACCGCTTTCTGAGGAATATAACCAACCTTGTTGCGCAAATCTTCTAAGGCACAGTCTTGAACATTGACACCGTCCACCAGAATTTCTCCTTCTGACACATCGTAGAAACGTGGAATCAGATTGACCAGAGTTGATTTACCAGAACCTGTTGACCCAATAAAGGCCACTGTTTGACCAGCTTCTGCTCTAAAGCTAACATTCTCAATGACCACCTCCGAATTTGCCGCATAGCGGAAGGTCACATCCTTAAACTCGACCTGACCTTTGAGGTTTTCGTCAGCCAACTGCACTTGAGCAGGATTTTGGATAGAAGAATGCAAATCTAAAACCTGATTAATCCGCTTGGCAGAGACCATGGTTCGAGGAAGAACGATGAAGAGCGCCCCCATGAGAAGGAAGCCCATAACAACCTGCATGGCATAAGACATGAAAACAATCATGTCACTAAAGAGAGGCAGACGCGCTATCGGAGCAGCGTCGTTAATCACATAGGCCCCAATCCAGTAAATCACCACACTCAAACCACTTGAAATCCCCATCATGATAGGGTTCAAAATAGCCATAAGACGGTTGACAAACAAATTCAAGCGTGTCAATTCATCATTTGCTACCGCAAATTTTTCATTTTGGTAATCCTCTGCATTGTAGGCGCGAACGACACGAATACCTGTTAAACTCTCACGAGTAATACTGTTCAGTTTATCAGTCAGACTTTGAATCAAGGACTGTTTCGGAAAGGCTAGCGTCATCAAAACTGTTGTCATCAAAACGTTGACAATCACTGCCACAAGTACGGCCCAGAGCCAGTATTCTGAATGACCTAAAATCTTCCCGATAGCCCAGATAGCCATAATTGGACCACGAGTAACTACTTGCAAGCCCATAGTAATCAACATCTGAACCTGAGTAATATCATTGGTAGTACGAGTTAGAAGACTGGGAATAGAGAATTTCTTAATCTCTGTCTGCGAGTAGTCTAAAACTCGGTTAAAAATATCACTTCTCAGCCTACTAGTATAGGAAGCAGCTACTCTGGACGCAAAAAATCCAACTGCAACTGCGGACAAGAAGGCAAGAAAGGACATTCCAACCATCATACTTGCTGGCTGCCACAACTCATCTAAATTAGTTCCTTGAGTTCCCAGTAAATCCGTGATTTTAGAGATATAGGTCGGCACTTCCAACTCCAGATAGACCGAAAAACAGGTAAAGAGAATGGCTAGTAAAATCATCCCCCATTCTTTTCCACTAATTCGTTTGGCTAATTTATTCATTCTCTCCTCCTATTCCCTTGATATTTTCCTGTAGTTGACCGAGAACTTTCTCAAAAATCAGTAATTCATCTTCATCAATGTCTTCCATCAACTGCTTTTCAATGCGTTCAAAGAAGGCCTTGATCTGTTGCATCTGAGAACGTGATTTTTCCGTCAGACGAACAAATTTAGCCCGCTTATCGCTAGGACTCGCCTCCAGTTCCACCAAACCATTTTGCACCATACGCTTGACCAAATTACTAGCAACAGACTTGGTAATATTGAGTTCTTGCTCGATATCCTTAATCAAGACCAAGTCTTGGTTTTTCTCACGATTATCCAAAAAACGCACAACCTGACCTTGAGGCCCACCCATAAATTCAATACCACAACGTTTGGCTTCCTTTTGCACCATCAGGTGAATCTGATGACCAAAACGCTTAAAAACTAACATCGGTTTATCCATACTAACTCCTTTCTAACTATCACATTTAGTTCTCCTAGGAACTAAATAAGTTTTCATGAGAACTATTTTATCACTTTGAAAAGAGATGTCAAGAAAAAGTTTTCATGAGAACTATCTTAGTTTAAATTGACATTAGGCAATATCTTTTATATAATAAGCACTAACTACTGTGGATAGAAATCCATTCACTTAATGAAGAGAGAAAACTTTCAAATGAAACCAAAAGAACAAAGAGTTTTAGGAATCTTAGCAACCATTTTTGGAGCCATCGCACTTTTAGGATCCTGGATCCCATTTATTAACTATCTATCGTTGTTCATTGGCATCGTCGCATTTATCTTGGGGATTATCGGCCTTATCGTCAACCTCAAAAAACGGAAAACAATGGCTATTATCGGAACATCCCTGGCAGTTGCCTCTGTTGTACTTTTCTTTACGACTCAGGTACTATACACTGATGTCTACAAAGAGTATGCCAAGGAGTTTAACCGTTCCTACATGGATACGAGTGCATCAATGGAACGCAAAGAAAAAAGCGGCTTGACAGACGATACCTTCGCCTGGACCCAAGAACAGTTCGACGCCTTAATCGAAGGTGACCTTGACAACAAAGGAAAAGGTGGTACCAACTACGAGGATATTATCAACAAACATGGACAGCCAGATTCCGAGTTTGACTTCACTCTTGGGGGTTACAATACGAAAAAAATCTCCTATATCTCCATTGGAGACAAGATCAAGACTGTTACCTTAACTTTTGCAAAACAGGACGATGGAGAGCTCTTGCTCGTCCAAAAACATCAGTCGATCTAGGTCTAGAAAAAAGCAAGCAACAAAACGATTCTGAAACCAGATTCTAAGTTCAAATATCAAAAAAACGAACAGCTAGTAAAACTGTTCGTTTTTCTATTAGAATCCATCTACGTTTGTGTAGATTTTTTGTACGTCTTCGTCGTCTTCAAGAACGCTGTATAGTTTTTCAAAGGTTTCAAGGTCATCGCCTGACAATTCCACTTCTGACTGAGGTATCATTTCCAATTCAGTAACTTGGAATTCTTCGATACCTGACTCACGAAGGGCAACGATAGCCTTATGAAGATCAGTTGGAGCTGTGTAAACTGTGATTGTACCTTCTTCTGCTTCTACATCATCCACATCCACATCTGCTTCTAGCAATTGCTCAAAGACTGCATCGGCATCTTCACCTGCAAATACGATAACTCCCTTGTTGTCAAAGAGGTATGAAACCGAACCTGAAGCGCCCATGTTTCCGCCATTTTTACCAAAAGCTGCACGGACATTAGCCGCTGTACGGTTGACATTTGAAGTCAAAGTATCAACAATCAGCATAGAACCATTTGGTCCAAAACCTTCGTAACGTCCTTCTGTAAAGGTTTCGTCTGTGTTTCCTTTTGCTTTATCAATTGCTTTATCGATAACGTGTTTTGGCACTTGAGCTTGTTTAGCACGGTCGATAACGAATTTCAAGGCTGAGTTTGATTCTGGATCTGGATCACCTTTTTTAGCTGCTACATAGATTTCTACACCAAATTTTGCATATACTTTAGAGTTAGCTCCATCTTTAGCCGTTTTCTTGGCTACGATATTGGCCCATTTACGTCCCATTAGGAATCTCCTTTTTTCACATTTTAATCTTTCTTATTATAACACAAGTTTTTTCGATTTTCACTAGAGGAAATGGATTTTATTTAGCAAATCAAGCTAGGATGGTACCTTAGTTGCCAAGATTTCCTTGCCTTCTTTTATCAAGGGGTGGCGAAACAGTGAGAAGTACAGCTGAATAGTCATGGCAACCCAGATGAGGGGTTCGCAAAGGATAACTCCCTTATAGCCAGCCCAAGGGATAATCAAGACCACAAAAGCGATTTTCCCGATTAGTTCAATAAAGCTAGAAACTAGAGGAAGGATCTTTTGCCCCAAGCCCTGCAAACAATTGCGATAAATCAACAAGAGACTCAAAATAGGATAAAAAGCTGAGCTGATTTGCAGATAGAGACTTCCATTTTCTATCAAGTAACCATCTGTCGAACTAGCCAAGAAGGAAACCAAGGCTGGACTGGCAAAAAAGAGGAAGATACAAACCAAAACTGCCCAGGACATGCTTAAACGACTGCCGATTCGAAGGCCTTGAACAATGCGGTCTGGTCGCTTAGCTCCTAAATTCTGAGAAGCAAAGGTCGTCATCGAGGCAGAAATAGCGGTCATAGGAAGAAGGGCGAAAGCCATAATACGGCGTGCTGCCGTCTGGGCACTAATAATTACGGCACCAAAGGTATTAACAGAAGATTGCAAAATCACACTGCCAATAGATACAATTGAACTCATCAAGCCCATAGCCAAACCTTGTTCCAAGAGATCCACGTACAAGGTCTTATCCCATTTGAAATGCTTGAGCTGAGGGAGTAGCTCAGGCACACTCTTACGGATATAATAAAAGCAAAGAACCGCTGATAAGCCTTGCGAAATAATGGTAGCAAGTCCCGCGGATTGAACTCCCAGATGCAATTGTGTAATAAAATAGAGATCCAGAACCACATTAACCATAGCAGAAAAAATCAAAAATCCAAGGGCAGCTAGACTGTCCCCAATAGACCGCAACAAGCCTGCAAAAAGATTATAAGCAAAGCTGACACCTACACAGGTCACAATCATAGAAATATATTGATAGGACTGGGGAAGGATTTCTGCAGGAGTATCTAAATATTGCAAGAGTGGATACAGACCGACAAATCCCAGCAGCATAACTACAATACTCAAAAGAGCACCTAAAATCCAGGTGGCTGCTACTGCTTCCTTAATTTTTATAAAATTCCGAGCCCCGTAATAACGGGCAATGACAATCCCCATGCCATTGCCAACACCAAGAGTAAAACCTACAATCAAGTCAAAAATCGCTGTTGTCGCTCCTACCGCCGCCAAGGATTCTTGACCAAGAAATCGTCCAACAATCAAGACATCAGCAGTATTATAGAGCTGTTGAAAAATATTTGATAGCAAGATTGGGAAGGCGAAGCTTAAGAGCGAAGGAAGAATCGGACCATGTATCAGGTCCACTGTTCGTTTTTTATTCATAAGGCTATTATATCAGCTTTCTAGAGGAGCAACAAGAAACAGCAAACTATAGGCAATCTGAAAATTTGAACAAAAAATCGAAAAAGTAGAGGATTTCTCCACTACTTTAACAGCTTATTCTTCAATTTCGATTTCAAGCTCGTCGCCTAGGTCAAGTATTACTTCTTCATTCACAGAGTCTGCTTGAACTGCCTCATCTTTTTTAGTTTCAACACCTTCTGCAGAAGCTTCTTCTCCATCAATCAAACCAAATTGAACACGGACTTGATGGTCGATTTCATCAAAGACTTCTGGGTGATCTGCCAAGTATTTCTTAGCATTTTCAGAACCCTGCCCGATTTTCTCATCCTTGTAAGAGTACCAAGCTCCTGCTTTTTTGATGATATCCAAATCGCTTGCGATCTTCAACAGTTCACCAGTCTTAGAAATCCCTTCTCCGTACATGATTTCAACGAAAGCTTCTTTAAATGGTGGAGCCACCTTGTTTTTCACGACCTTAATCTTGGTTTCCTTACCGACATTGGTATCTTTTTGGTCACCCGTTCCCTTGATTTGTGTGCTTCCACGAACATCCAAACGTACTGAAGCATAGAATTTCAAAGCACGTCCACCAGGAGTTGTTTCTGGATTTCCAAACATAACCCCAACTTTTTCACGCAATTGGTTGATAAAGATGGCAATTGTTTTGGTTTTATTAATAGAAGCACCAAGTTTACGCATGGCCTGGCTCATCATACGAGCCTGCAAACCAACGTGGCTATCACCGATATCTCCATCAATTTCCGCACGAGGGACAAGGGCTGCAACTGAGTCGACCACGACAAGATCTACAGCACCTGAATCAATCAATTTTCCTGCAATCTCAAGACCTTGCTCTCCTGAGTCTGGTTGGGACAAGAGCAATTCGTCAATGTTGACACCAAGGGCTGCAGCATAAGCTGGATCGAGGGCATGTTCCGCATCGATAAAGGCTGCAATCCCACCTTCTTTTTGCGCTTGCGCAACTGCATGAAGGGCAACCGTTGTCTTACCAGATGACTCTGGTCCATAGATTTCGATGATACGTCCCTTAGGATAACCACCTGAACCAAGGGCAATGTCAAGCGCCAAGGAGCCTGAGCTCATCACTTGCACCTTTTGCTCCGCACGTTCACCCAAACGCATGATTGATCCTTTACCAAAGTCTTTCTCAATCAATTTGAGAGCGTCATTCAAGGCCTTTTCACGTTCTGCCCCAAATTTTTTTGAAATTTCTTCTAATTTTTTTGGTTTTTTCGCCATTCTATTCTCCTACATTCTAATGGTCCTCAGACCTATCTACTATTATATCAAAAGTTGGTTACTTAATAAAGCCTTGCGAACTAGGTTAAAGGCATGCATAACCGCAATGTGACGTACATCTGCTCGACTTCTGCCTCCAATATTCACCTTGATGACCTCAGTTCCTTTCTCTTGCGCCAATCCTATGTAAACTGTCCCAGCTGGGTGCCCTTCTAGGCTATCTGGTCCTGCCACTCCAGTCAAACTAAGGCCAAAATCAGACTGGGTCTTGATTCGTGCCTGCTCAGCCATCTTCTGAGCTGTAAATTCAGACACTACACCATGTTCTTCCAAATCCTTGGCAGGAATATCCAACATCTTTGATTTTTCCTCCAAGCTATAGGTCACGAAACCACCCTTAAATATACTTGAAGCACCCGAAAAATCAGCTACAGTGGCTTGGAAAAGTCCTGCCGTCAAACTCTCTGCTGCCGTAATGGTTTTCCCTTGCTTTTTCAGTTCTTCTACCACAATGCTAGCTAAACTAGTTTCTTCCCCATAACCATAACAAAGTTCTCGTAAACAAATTCCTTCAAAGGTCTGATACTCCAAGATTTGGTTTTCTAAGATATCCAGCGCTTGATTCGCCTCTTCTTGACTGCTAACCTTTGTTGACAGACGTAGAGTGACTTCTCCTGTCTTGGCATAAGGTGCCAAGGTCGGATCTGTTTGATTGTCAATCAAATCAGCCAAAATGGTCACCAGCTGACTTTCGCCAATTCCAAAGAAACGAAGAACTCGGGAATACAGCTTGCTCCCTGTCATCAACTTAGGTAGAAGTTGATTTAAGACCATGGGTTTCAATTCACTTGGTGGACCTGGAAGGACGACGTAGGTCACTCCTTCGGCCTCTAACATCCCCCCCACAGCCAGTCCTGTTTCGTTGGGCAGCGGAGTCGCTCCTTCTACAAGTTGAGCTTGTCTTTCGTTATTAGGTGTTCGGGCATAGTCCGGTCTCTGTGCAAAAAATACATCCAATTTCGCCTGCGCCTGAGGATCAAAAACTAATTCTTTCCCTAAAAATTTAGCCAGAGTTTGTTTGGTCAAATCGTCCTCAGTTGGCCCCAAACCACCTGTCAAAATCACCAGACTGCTACGTTGACTAGCAATCTCAAGCAGGGATAAGAGACGGGCTTCGTTGTCTCCTACAGCCGTCTGAAAATATACATCTACCCCAATCTCTGCTAATTTTTCCGATAAAAACTGGGCATTAGTGTTGACAATCTGTCCTGTCAAAATCTCTGTTCCAACAGCAATGATTTCTGCTTTCATGTTTCCTCCTACCTATCTATTCGTATTTTTTTGAAAAAATCGCAGGAAATTTCCCACGATTGATTTTTTTATTTATAGTAAGAAAGTTAATTGTCTTCGTCACCAACAGGTGTTCGTCCAAATAAATCTTCAAATAAGACAACATTTGTTTCAAGCTGAGTAACTTCTTCTTGTCCCAAAGAACGTCTCAAAAGATTCTGCATTTCCAACATGTGGTTTCTTGTAACAATTTGATAAGAAACGCCTTGTAGCATCTCCCCTTCACCCTTCAACTGTTGTGTTTCAATGGTGTTAAATGAATCTTTGTAGCCCAATAAGCTTGGAATACTTTTTGCAGATAAATCGATATTAGTCTGCATATTAGTACTTAGGGCTTTTAAGATAGACTGATAGTGACTGACACTATTTAAACTAAGAACTTTTTCAACAACTTTTTGAATGACTTCACGCTGACGCTTCTGACGTCCGTAGTCTCCTTCTGGGTCTTGATAACGCATGCGTGAATAAACAAGTGCTTCTTCTCCATTTATTGTCTGCTCTCCAACACCGATAGAAATGGTGTTAAATTCTTCTTGGTCACTGATAGAGATTGGGAAACCTAGTGTATTATTAACCGTAATACCTCCCACTGCATCGACCAATTGTTGCAAGCCTTGCATGTTGACCATAATGTAGCGATCAATATGAAGGTTCATCATCTTTTGAATTGTTTCTATCGCAAGTTCTGCACCACCACCAGCATAGGCAGCGTTTAGCTTCGCTTCTTCAATACTACCATCTTTATGTTGAATTTTAGTCAGGATATCACGTTCCAAACTCATCATCGTCGTTTTCTTTGTGTGAGGATTGACAGTCAGCAAAATCATACTGTCACTATTTCCAGCCCATTGGTCTGTACGCTCTACGTTCCCAGTATCAACCCCCATCAACAGAATGGTCAAAGGCTCTGTTGCTTCAATAACCTTGGTTTCTTCTCCTATTTTTTTATAGGTTTTTGCCAAAGTCTCTGTACCTTGCTGATAAATAGTATAAGCAAAAACACCAACACCCAAAACTGTCACAGCTAGAAAAGCTAGCACCATTCCAATAATTTTTTTAACCATATTTCTACTAGTCTATCAGTTTACCCATCAAGTAAACATCGATAAATTTCCCTTCTTCTATATATGCTCCACGCTCTTGGCGACCTTCAATTACAAAGCCATGCTTTTGATAAAGATGAACTGCTGCTTGATTACGAGTTTGGACAGTCAGTTGGAGACGACGCAGAATACCACTTGCTTGTGCCCACTCTATCGCTTCTTCTATCAACAAACTTCCCAAGCCATTATTCCAATATCTTTTTCCAATCACAATGAAGAGATCTCCAATATGACGGACTCTCTTGCGCTGGTCAGCTGTAATATTTACAAGGCCAGCAATTTTACCATTTAAGAATGCAAGTAAGCTTATCTGATTGTCTGAACTAGCTTGCTTGTTGAGGAATACTTCCATCTCCTCACCGGTCAAGAGAATACCATCTCCATCTAAACTGGTAAAATCTGTCTCTAAACTGACACGATTTAAAAATGTTACTAACTCAACAGCATCACCAGGTTCTGCTTCTCTAATGAGCAATTCATACTCCATGTTGAAGCTCCTCTAAGAGTTTTTCTGCACGCAACCCCTTTGCCTGGAAATTTAAACGGCGTCCATCTGCTTCTTTTAGAATTTCCAATTCTAAATAAGTATTTGGCAAGGCATCACCTAAAAGATGGCCCCACTCAATGACAGTCACTCCACCACCAAAGAGAAACTCATCCAAGTCGATAGAATCAGCATCCCCCTCAATACGATAAACATCTAGGTGATAAAGTGGAAGACGACCTTCATACTCTCTTACGATAGTGTAAGTTGGACTCTTAATCATCTGAGAAATCTGTAACCCTTTAGCAAGACCTTTTGTAAATGTCGTTTTACCTGCGCCCAGTTCTCCAGTTAAAATTAAAACATCATTCTTTTCTAATAGATGACCCAAATGCTCCCCTAAGGCTTGCAACTCTTCTTCATTTTTTGTGTACATATTCTTATTATACCAAAAACTTTTCTTTTGTGTCTATTTTCCTACCAAACTTATACTCAATGAAAATCAAATAGCAAACTAGGAAGCTAGCCGCAGGTTGCTCAAAACACTGTTTTGAGGTTGTGGATAGAACTGACAGAGTCAGTATCATATACCTACGGAAAGGCTACGCTGACGTAGTTTGAAGAAATGTTCGAAGAGCATTACCATCATAACATCCATAAAAACAGGCTTTCCCTAAAAGAAAATGAGCGTAGCAATGACCAATACAAGATCTCGGAAAATATGACCATAAAAGGAAACTTCCTGCTTAACCGAATTTGGGACAAGATAGGCTGCAAAAAACAAACCCAGTCCAATATAAATCAGAAGTGAGACAATGGTCATTGGATTTCTTAAGAAAATAAGTGTTGCTAAAATAGTCACCAACACTGTCTTTTTTCTGTCTAGCATGGCAAGAAAATCGCGCATATATTTTTTCAAAGGTAAAAAAATCAGCAAATCTAGTCCAAATAGGAAAAAGAAGGATGGCAATAAAAAGTCAACTAATTCTTGTTGCAGCGTATTTTTAATGAGCAAGTTATCTGACAAGACAAGAACAGCTCCTAACAAATTAATTAAGAGTAGGATACTATAAAAAAGCTTCACTGACTTCTTACTGGCTAGGACACTATGAACTTCTTGCTTACAGGTATAAAGATAATTTACTCCAGCACAGATTCCTGAAACGAAGACCATACTTCCGATGAAAAAAGCTGTACTTTGTTTAAAGGACAAGATGCATTCCTTCCATAGGAAACAGCTACTCAAACTGATTTGAATTAAAGCTAACAAAAATAAGATTCTCATTGATTTCATCTTTTCTCTCCCTTCCTACCAATCATTATACTCGGAGAAAAGGGAGAACTGTTTCCAATCTTCTCAAATGTCTCTTTTAGATGCTAAACAAACACGAGAGGCTAAACTTGAAATCAAAAAAACGCACCATATCAAAAACTAAAAAATTTGATATTATGCGTCATATCTTAAACTAATTGACCATACTTTCTATTCAAATGAGCTTTCAACCAATTGATTGAGCCAATCAACTCTTAAAACCAAAGAGCAATTTCTCGCTTAGCTGACTCTTCTGAATCTGAACCATGTACAACATTTTGGATAGCTTGGTTTTCTCCAGCAGCTTTTGCAAAATCACCTCGAATAGTCCCTGGCAAAGCTTCTTCTGGACGAGTTGCGCCTATCATGGTCCGCCAAGTTTCGATTACTTTGGGACCTGAAATGATACCTACAAGAATCGGTCCTGAAGTCATAAATTCACGAATCGGTGGGTAAAAACTTTGATTAACCAAGTCCTGATAGTGCTGGTCAATCAAGTCTTCTGAAAGCTGTGAACGCAACTCCAATTTTTCAATTATAAATCCACGTTGTTCGATGCGTTTCAACACTTCACCAACTAGCCCTCTTTTTACACCGTCTGGTTTAATGATAAAAAATGTTTGTTCCATGCCCGTCTCCTTTGTCAGCTTCTTTCTTTTATTTTACCACATTTCGTGGAAAAATGGAGAAAGTTTTCAGAAAAGAGAACCCGAAGGCTCTCTCATTCTCTTTTATTCTACTGTTTCTTCCACAGTTTCAACGGCAGCATCCACAACTACTTCTGTTGTTTCTTCATTTCCTTCTTCCTCTACTGGAGGATTAAGGTATTCTTCTTCGTTGATAGCATGTGGTTCAAGGTTACGGTAACGAGCCATACCAGTACCTGCTGGGATGATCTTACCGATGATAACATTTTCCTTGAGTCCAAGGAGATGGTCTTTCTTACCACGGATAGCCGCGTCAGTAAGGACACGAGTTGTTTCCTGGAAGGAAGCCGCTGACAAGAAACTATTTGTTTCAAGTGAGGCTTTGGTAATTCCCATAAGAACTGGACGACCAGTCGCTGGAACACCACCTGCGATAAGAACATCTTTATTGGCATCTGTAAAGTCATTGATATCCATAAGGGTACCCATGAGAAGGTCTGTGTCACCTGGATCCATGACACGAACTTTACGGATCATTTGACGAACCATTACCTCGATGTGTTTGTCACCGATTTCTACCCCTTGGCTACGGTAAACTTTTTGTACTTCACCGAGAAGGTAGGTTTCAACTGACAAGACATCACGAACTGCAAGGAGACGTTTTGGTTGGATAGAACCTTCCGTAAGAGCAGCACCACGCGCTACTTGGTCCCCAACTTCAACACGCATACGAGCTGTAAATGGAACGACGTATTCACCTTCGCCAGTTTCACCCTTAACAAAAACTTTCTTAGTACGAGTTGATGCATCTTCTTCGATAGCTGTAACTTGTCCTTTAACCTCTGTGATAACCGCTTCCCCTTTAGGATTGCGGGCTTCAAAGATTTCTTGGACACGAGGAAGACCCTGAGTGATATCGGTATTTGAGGCAACCCCACCCGTGTGGAAGGTACGCATTGTAAGCTGTGTACCAGGTTCCCCGATAGATTGGGCAGCGATTGTACCAACTGCTTCACCAACTTCAACCGCATCACCAGTCGCCAAGTTGATACCGTAACAGTGACGGCAGACACCGTGACGAGTGTTACATGTAAATACAGAGCGGATAGTCACTTCTTCCACACCAGCATTGACAATTTCACGCGCCTTATCTTCTGTAATCAACTCATTTGGACCGATAATAACTGCACCAGTTTCTGGATGTTTAACAGTTTTCTTAGTGTAACGACCATTGAGACGCTCTTCGAGAGACTCGATCATCTCTTTTCCTTCTGCGATAGAACGGATCAAGAGACCACGGTCTGTTCCACAGTCATCCTCACGGATGATAACGTCTTGGGCAACGTCAACCAAACGACGAGTCAAGTAACCTGAGTCGGCTGTCTTAAGGGCCGTATCAGTCATACCTTTACGGGCACCGTGAGTTGAGAAGAACATTTCCAATACCGACAAACCTTCGCGGAAGTTTGAAAGGATTGGCAATTCCATGATACGTCCGTTCGGAGCCGCCATCAGACCACGCATACCGGCAAGCTGTGAGAAGTTTGAGATGTTACCACGGGCTCCAGAGTCCATCATCATAACGATTGGGTTCTTAGGATCTTGGTTGGCAATCAAGCGTTTCTCAAGTTTTTCACGGGCAGCACGCCATTCAGCTGTAACGGCATTGTAACGCTCATCATCTGTGATCATACCACGACGGAATTGTTTTGTAATTTGTTCTACACGTTTGTGTGATTCTTCAATGATTTCAGCCTTGTCATCAACGACTGGGATATCGGCAATACCCACTGTCAATCCTGCAAGAGTTGAGTGGTGGTAACCGAGGTTCTTCATACGGTCAAGTAGGGCAGAAGTTTCTGTCGTACGGAAACGTTTGAAGATTTCAGCGATGATATTTCCAAGGTTTTTCTTCTTGAATGGAGGGTTGAGTTCAAGTTTGCTGATAGCTTCCTTGATATCTCCACCAAGTGGCAAGAAGTATTTAGCAGGAACGCCTTCTGTCAAGTTGGCATTGTTTGGTTCTTGCAAGTATGGTAGACCCTCTGGCATGATGTCATTGAAAAGGATTTTACCAACTGTTGTAAGCAAGACCTTGTGTTTTTGCTCTTCTGTCCATGGTTTGTTGAGACTATCTGTTGCAATACCAACACGTGAGTGGAGGTGAACATAACCATTGCGGTAAGCCATAACCGCTTCGTCACGGTCTTTGAAGACCATTCCTTCACCTTCACGACCAGCTTCTTCCATAGTCAAGTAGTAGTTACCCAAAACCATATCCTGAGATGGAGTAACAACTGGTTTACCATCTTTCGGGTTCAAGATATGCTCAGCAGCGAGCATCAAGATACGAGCTTCTGCTTGGGCTTCTTCTGAAAGCGGTACGTGAATGGCCATTTGGTCCCCGTCAAAGTCGGCATTGTAGGCTTCACAGACAAGCGGGTGCAAGCGAAGGGCCTTACCATCAATCAAGACTGGCTCGAAGGCTTGGATACCCAAACGGTGAAGGGTCGGTGCGCGGTTAAGAAGTACTGGGTGTTCTTTGATCACTTCTTCAAGGATATCCCAGATACGCTCATCTCCGCGTTCGACCAAGCGTTTAGCAGCTTTGACGTTTTGCACGATATCACGTGCAACGATTTCACGCATCACAAATGGTTTAAAGAGCTCAATCGCCATTTCACGTGGCACACCACATTGGTACATCTTAAGAGTTGGACCAACAGCGATAACGGAACGTCCTGAGAAGTCAACACGTTTACCGAGCAAGTTTTGACGGAAGCGTCCTTGTTTACCTTTGAGCATGTGGCTCAATGATTTAAGTGGACGACTACCTGGTCCTGTGATTGGACGACCACGACGACCATTGTCAATCAAAGCGTCAACCGCTTCTTGAAGCATACGCTTCTCATTTTGAACGATGATACCTGGTGCATTCAACTCAAGCAAACGAGCCAAACGGTTGTTACGGTTGATAACACGGCGATACAGGTCGTTCAAGTCAGATGAGGCAAAACGGCCACCATCCAACTGCAACATTGGACGAAGATCTGGTGGAATAACCGGAAGGATGTTAAGAATCATCCATTCAGGTTTGTTTCCAGACTTGTAAAAGGCATCCAACACATCCAAACGACGAATCGCTTTGATACGTTTTTGTCCAGTTGCTGTTTTCAACTCTTCTTTGAGTTCAGCAATTTCTTTTTCAAGATCTACTTGTTTCAAAAGGTCTTGGATGGCTTCGGCACCCATCTTGGCAACGAATGATCCATAACCATACTCACGCAAGCGCTCACGGTATTCGCGCTCTGTCATGATAGACTTGTGCTCAAGTGGTGTATCCTTGGGATCGATCACCACATAAGCTGCAAAGTAGATAACTTCCTCAAGTGCACGAGGACTCATATCAAGGGTCAAGCCCATACGGCTTGGAATCCCCTTGAAGTACCAAATGTGAGATACAGGAGCTTTCAATTCGATATGTCCCATACGCTCACGACGAACTTTTGTACGCGTTACTTCAACCCCACAACGGTCACAAACAATCCCTCTGTAACGAATGCGTTTGTACTTACCACAAGCACATTCCCAGTCTTTTGTAGGACCAAAGATGACTTCATCAAAGAGTCCTTCACGTTCTGGTTTCAAGGTACGGTAATTGATTGTTTCAGGTTTTTTGACTTCTCCATAAGACCATGAACGGACTTTACTTGGAGAAGCTAGGGTGATTTGCATACTTTTAAAACGATTTACATCAACCACTATTTCTTCCCTTTCTATTCTAAGTGAGCTACTTATTCTTGTTCAGCAGCTTCTTCTGTTTCTTCCGCTTTTGCTTCTTTCTCAGCTTCTTCAGCTTCAAAGGCTGCTTTAGCCTCTTGGGCTGCTTTTTCGCGGGCTTTTTCAAGATCATCTACGTGGATGACATCTTCGTCCATTCCTTCATCCAAGTCACGAAGTTCCACTTCTTGGTCATCTTCGTCAAGGACACGCATGTCAAGACCAAGAGATTGCAATTCTTTCACAAGAACTCGGAAGGATTCTGGAACACCTGGTTTTGGAATTGGTTTTCCTTTTGTAATAGCTTCATAAGCTTTCAAACGTCCGTTGATATCGTCAGACTTGTAAGTCAAGATTTCTTGAAGGACATTTGACGCACCGTAGGCTTCAAGAGCCCAAACCTCCATCTCACCGAAACGTTGTCCACCAAACTGGGCTTTACCTCCAAGTGGTTGTTGAGTAACGGTTGAGTAAGGCCCGACTGAACGCGCGTGCAATTTATCATCAACCATGTGGTGGAGTTTGATCATGTACATGACACCAACTGACACACGGTTATCAAATGGCTCACCAGTACGTCCATCGTAAAGGATTGTTTTGGCATCGCTATCCATACCTGCTTCTTTAACAGTTGACCAAAGGTCTTCAGAACTTGCTCCGTCAAAGACTGGTGTTGCGATGTGAATACCAAGAGTACGAGCCGCCATACCAAGGTGAAGCTCCATAACCTGACCGATATTCATACGTGATGGCACCCCAAGTGGGTTCAACATGATGTCGACTGGAGTTCCGTCTGGAAGGTAAGGCATGTCTTCTACAGGAACGATACGAGAGACAACCCCTTTGTTTCCGTGACGTCCGGCCATCTTATCTCCGACCTTGATCTTACGTTTTTGAGCGATGTAGACGCGAACCAGCATGTTAACACCTGATTGCAACTCATCTCCATTTGCACGTGTAAAGATCTTCACATCACGAACGACACCATCGGCACCGTGTGGTACACGAAGAGAAGTGTCACGCACCTCACGAGACTTGTCTCCGAAGATAGCGTGCAAGAGGCGTTCTTCAGCCGAAAGGTCTTTCTCACCCTTAGGTGTTACTTTACCTACAAGAATGTCACCTTCTTTAACCTCAGCTCCGATACGGATAATACCCATTTCGTCAAGGTCTTTAAGAGCATCTTCACCAACGTTTGGAATTTCACGAGTGATTTCTTCAGGCCCAAGCTTTGTATCGCGTGTTTCTGATTCGTATTCTTCAAGGTGAACAGATGTATAGACATCGTCTTTCACCAAGCGTTCGCTCATGATAACGGCATCCTCGAAGTTGTAACCTTCCCAAGTCATGTAGGCAACGATTGGGTTTTGTCCAAGCGCCATTTCTCCATTTTCCATAGAAGGTCCGTCAGCGATGAAATCACCTTTTTCAACGACATCGCCAACTTTTACGAGAGTGCGTTGGTTGTAGGCAGTACCTGAGTTTGAACGACGGAATTTTTGGATGTGGTAAACGTCCAATGAACCATCTTCACGGCGTACTTCTACCTTGTCAGCATCTGCGTAAGTAACTTTACCATCATACTGAGCAATCACAGCCGCTCCAGAGTCGTGGGCTGCTTGGTATTCCATACCAGTACCAACGTAAGGTGCCTGAGGATTGATCAATGGCACAGCCTGACGTTGCATGTTGGCTCCCATGAGGGCACGGTTGGAGTCATCGTTTTCCAAGAAAGGAATACATGCTGTCGCAACGGCAACTACCTGTTTTGGTGAAACGTCCATATAGTCAACAATATTAGCTGGATACTCTTGGTTGACCCCTTGGTGACGTCCCATGACAACTTTCTCAGCAAAGGTTCCATCTTCATTTAGACGAGAATTAGCCTGTGCTACAGTAAATTCATCTTCTTCATCAGCTGTCAACCAAACGATTTCGTTCGTGACAACACCTGTTTCGCGGTCAACCTTACGGTATGGCGTTTGAACAAAACCATATTTGTTCAAGTGCCCGTAAGATGACAAGTTATTAATCAAACCGATGTTTGGTCCTTCAGGTGTCTCGATTGGACACATACGACCATAGTGAGTGTAATGCACGTCACGAACTTCATATCCAGCACGGTCACGTGTCAAACCACCAGGTCCTAAGGCTGACAAACGGCGTTTGTGAGACAACTCAGAAAGTGGGTTGTGTTGGTCCATGAACTGTGACAACTGTGATGAACCAAAGAATTCTTTAACTGCAGCTGTTACAGGACGGATATTGATGATTTGTTGTGGTGTCAAGACTTCGTTGTCCTGAACAGACATACGTTCACGGACATTACGTTCCATACGAGAAAGTCCCAGACGTACTTGGTTAGCAAGCAATTCACCGACCGCACGGATACGACGGTTTCCAAGGTGGTCGATATCATCTACACGGCCAAGTCCTTCAGCCAAGTTGAGGAAGTAGCTCATCTCAGCAAGGATATCTGCAGGAGTGACGATACGAACCTTGTCATCTGGATTGGCATTACCGATGATCGTTACAACACGGTCTGGATCAGTTGGAGCAACAACCTTGAATTTTTGAAGAACAACTGGCTCTGTTACTACGGCAGCATCATTTGGAATGTAGACAATCTTGTTCAAGTCGCCATCCAAATAGCTTTCAATGCTTTCAATCACGCTACGAGTCATGATTGTACCAGCTTCTACCAAGATTTCTCCAGTTTCAGGATCTACCAATGGCTCTGCAATGGTTTGGTTTAGCAAACGTGTTTTAACATTGAGTTTTTTATTGATCTTATAGCGACCAACTGCTGCCAAGTCATAGCGACGTGGGTCAAAGAAACGAGCTACAAGCAAGCTACGTGAGCTTTCAGCAGTCTTAGGTTCACCTGGACGAAGGCGTTCGTAAATTTCTTTCAAGGCTTCGTCGGTACGAGAGTCCATTGGGTTCTTGTGGATATCTTTTTCAACAGTGTTGCGAACCAATTCGCTGTCACCAAAGATATCAAAGATTTCATCATCACCTGAGAAACCAAGCGCACGAACCAATGTTGTAAATGGAATCTTACGAGTACGGTCGATACGAGTGTAGGCGATATCTTTTGAGTCGCTTTCAAGTTCCAACCAAGCTCCACGGTTAGGGATAACAGTTGAACCGTAGCCCACTTTACCGTTTTTATCAACTTTATCGTTAAAGTAAACACCTGGTGAGCGGACCAACTGAGATACGATGATACGTTCACCACCATTGATAATAAAAGTACCCATTTCTGTCATGATTGGGAAATCACCAAAGAAAACTTCTTGAGTCTTGATTTCGCCTGTTTCTTTATTGATCAAGCGGAAGGTTACAAAAATTGGTGCCGAGTAGCTGGCATCGTGGATACGAGCTTCTTCGAGCGTGTATTTTGGTTCCTTGATTTCATATCCAACAAATTCCAACTCCATCGTGTCTGTGAAGTTTGAAATTGGCAATACATCTTCAAACACTTCCTTAAGACCGTGGTCTAGGAAAGCTTTGAATGAATCAGTTTGAATTTCAATCAAATTTGGTAAGTCAAGAACTTCTTTGATTCTTGAAAAACTACGACGGGTACGATGTTTCCCGTATTGAACGTCATGTCCTGCCAAGATGATTCTCCTTTGTAAATAAGTTCCAAGCCTTGTCAATCAGGCTTTCTAATCGTCATATGGTTGTAAAACCTCTATCACCGTGTCCCTTTGATAAATTTTCAGAATCTTTAAGTCTTTGTTACAAATGCTCGAAATCCTGAAAAAAAGCACAAAAAGAGCAGCTAAATCTGACTTTTTCAGAAGATTTAACTGCTGTGAGCCTTGTCTGGACAATATTTCAGACAAAACCTACGACAAATGATTACTCATATTATACCCTATTTAGCTAGATTTTTCAAGGGAATTAACGATTTTTTGACAAAATCTTTTCCTATAAAACATTAAATTCAATGATCACTTTGCAAACTTCGTTTTCAGTTTAGTAGTTCACTAAGAATATAGTGAATTACAACTTTTCCTTTTTTATCATAGGCTATTTTTCTTGACTTTATCAGACTTTTCTTTTAATATATATGTATAAATATATAGGGAGATTTATGATGAATATCTTGCTTTCTAAGACTGAACAAGATTTGCTATTCTTACTGGAAGAAATAACCAAACACCATGATTGGATAGAACTCTCAGTCTTGGCCGAGAAGCTGAATTATTCAATAGAAGAATTACAAGAACACCTTTTTAAGCTTGAGCAATTATTTCCAAACCTCCTGATACAATCAAGAAAAAAAGGTATTCAATTGCAGTTTGACTTCCAAAACACCTTGGATCCTAGGATTGAGATTTTTAAACAATCTGAAACCTACTCTTTTTTGAACCGTCTGTTTTTCAAGGAGGAAGGCTCACTTAACCAAATGTGCCTAGAGCTTGTGATTAGCTACGAACGAGTTCAGGAAATCATCCAGCATCTAAATACGAAACTTCTACAACACTATAACATCAGCATCCAACCTTCCCCTTTAGTCATAGAGGGAACAGAAGAGGACATTCGCGCCTTTTATCTAGACTACTTTAGTCAAAGTTACGACTTTCTTGATTGGCCCTTCCCTTCTATTTCTGAAGAATCACTCACTCACTTGATTCAGCTATTTTTGAACGCCCAACAAGTTTCACTCACCCTCAGCAGTCTACGGCAAATCAAATATACCCTAGCTATCAATCTAGAGCGTTTAAATAGGGGACGTTTCATTGAAAATCCTACTCCTCTTTTAACCAGTCACTACAGCTCTCTCATGCAGATTCCCCATTTTGAACAAGATATCAAAAAACTGGCTAAAAAACTCCATTTTGAACCTACAAAGAAAACACTGGAACAACTATTTTCAAACCCAATCAAATCTTCTAAAATTACAGACAATGCTAATAATAGGGCACTGGGCGATATTCATCATATCCAAAAATCCTACCGTTTATTGAGTCAAATTCTAGAAGAGCTGGCTAAAGAATTTCACCTACAGATTGAAAATCGTGAGGAATTGATTTGGCTCCTCCACTACACTGCCCAAGCTGATTTCTTCCATTTACTCAACAATCAGTCTCTCGACAAACAGAAATCCCAGATTTTAAGCAATTATCAAGCAGAATTTCCAAAACTATTTGAAGTAAGTCAACACAAATTTCAATCTTATCTGACTGAGATGGGACTAAACAGTAAGCCAAGTAAGCAACAAGAGATGGTCTACACCTTCACTATCCAAGGGCATCGAATTTTAGTCCAACTGCTTCAAAAACTTCCCAAAATACGTGTTTTGGTCATTAGTCATCTGGATAACCATCACGCACAAAGCCTAATCGACACCCTAACTCACTACGGAAACAATCTCTATCTATTTGATTCTTGGGAAGAATCTACGATTTCTTTCTCGATTCTCAATCAAATTCCGCACGATATTGTTATCACTACCTTTCCTGTCACTAACTCTCCTAAACCAATTATCTACAATCGTAACTTCTCTACTTCAGAATTATTCCTCCATCTCCACCTTCTGGCTTCTCAAATTCATAAAGAAAGACTAGCTGAGTCGTAACAGAAAATCTGTTGCGATTTTTCTTTTGTTCCAATTTTAAGAAAACGCTTGCATCTTTTTTTACTACATGCTATACTGATATAGAAATTTATTGATTGGAGAATCATTATGAGAAAAAAACCATCTCACACTGAGAAAAAAATGGTCTACAGCATCCGTTCTCTCAAAAATGGAACTGGTTCTGTCCTTATCGGCGCAAGCCTTGTCCTACTTGCCATGGCTACACCAACTATCTCAGCCAACGAAACCACAACAGCTAGTGCTGAAGCGACTAACACTATTACTCAACCTCTTACTGATACAGCAGACATCGCTGGAAAGAACGAAAGCGATTTTTCTTCACCTAACAATGCAAACGCTTCCCTAGAGAAAAAAGAAGAACAACCTGCAACAGAGGCAACCACTCCTGCTGCAACTCCCGCTGATTCAGCACCACAAACCGGACAAGATCGTTCAAGCGAACCAACTACTTCTACTACGACTGAAACTAAGGCAGAAGAGCCAATCGAAGACAATTACTTCCGTATCCACGTCAAAAAACTTCCTGAAGAAAACAAGGATAGTCAAGGACTATGGACTTGGGACGATGTTGAAAAACCTTCTGAAAACTGGCCTAACGGAGCTTTGTCCTTTAAGGATGCCAAAAAAGATGACTACGGCTACTACCTAGATGTCAAATTAAAGGGAGAACAAGCCAAAAAAATTAGCTTCCTCATCAATAATACAGCCGGAAAAAATCTAACCGGCGATAAATCGGTAGAAAAACTGGCACCAAAGATGAATGAGGCTTGGTTAGACCAAGATCACAAGGTTTTCTCTTACGAGCCACAACCTGCAGGAACTATTCGCGTCAACTACTACCGTACAGATGGCAACTATGACAAGAAATCTCTCTGGTACTGGGGAGATGTGAAAAATCCAAGTAGTGGTGAATGGCCTAACGGAACAGACTTTACGGCTACAGGCAAATATGGTCGCTATATCGATATTCCACTCAAAGATGCAGCTAAAGATCTTGGATTTTTATTACTAGACAGAAAGAAACAAGGAGACGATGTGAAAATCCGTAAAGAAGATTATAAGTTCACAGATTTGAAAAATCATAGCCAAATTTTCCTAAAAGATGATGACGAAACCATCTACACCAACCCCTACTATGTGCACGATATCCGCATGACAGGAGCTCAACACGTAGGAACTTCTAGCATTGAAAGTAGTTTTTCAACACTTGTCGGTGCTAAAAAAGAAGATATCCTCAAACACTCCAACATCACTAATCATCTAGGAAACAAAGTAACTATCACTGATGTTGCAATCGATGAGGCTGGTAAGAAAGTGACCTACAGCGGAGATTTCTCTGACACAAAACATCCTTATACCGTTAGCTACAACTCTGACAAATTCACTACCAAAACAAGCTGGCGTCTTAAAGATGAGACTTACAGCTATGATGGTAAACTTGGAGCTGACCTCAAAGAAGAAGGAAAACAGGTTGATTTGACCCTCTGGTCACCAAGTGCTGATAAGGTTTCTGTTGTTATCTACGACAAGAATGACCCTGAAAAAGTAGTTGGAACTGTAGCTCTTGAAAAAGGGGAAAGAGGAACTTGGAAACAAACTCTAGATAGCACAAACAAACTAGGCATCACAGATTTCACTGGCTACTATTATCAATACCAAATCGAGCGTCAAGGTAAAACTATTCTTGCACTCGATCCTTACGCTAAATCCCTCGCTGCTTGGAATAGTGACGATGCTAAGATTGACGATGCCCATAAAGTGGCTAAAGCTGCCTTTGTAAATCCAGCTAAACTAGGACCTCAAGACTTGACTTATGGTAAGATTCGCAACTTCAAATCGCGCGAAGATGCTGTCATCTATGAAGCTCATGTGCGTGACTTCACTTCAGATCCTGCCATCGCAAAAGATTTGACTAAGCCATTTGGTACTTTTGAAGCCTTTATCGAAAAACTAGACTACCTCAAAAACTTGGGTGTAACCCACATCCAACTCCTTCCAGTCTTGTCTTACTACTTTGTCAATGAGTTGAAGAACCACGAACGCTTATCTGACTATGCTTCAAGCAACAGCAACTACAACTGGGGATATGACCCTCAAAACTACTTCTCATTGACTGGTATGTACTCAAGCGATCCTAAGAATCCAGAAAAACGAATCGCAGAATTCAAAAACCTCATCAACGAAATCCACAAACGTGGCATGGGAGCTATCCTGGACGTAGTTTATAACCATACAGCCAAAGTCGATCTCTTTGAAGATTTGGAACCAAACTACTATCACTTTATGGATGCTGATGGAACACCTCGAACTAGCTTTGGTGGTGGACGTTTGGGGACAACTCACCATATGACCAAACGCCTCCTAGTTGATTCTATCAAATATCTAGTTGATACCTACAAAGTAGATGGATTCCGCTTCGATATGATGGGAGACCATGACGCCGCTTCTATCGAAGAAGCTTACAAGGCTGCACGCGCCCTCAATCCAAACCTCATCATGCTGGGTGAAGGTTGGAGAACCTATGCTGGTGATGAAAATATGCCTACTAAAGCTGCTGACCAAGATTGGATGAAACATACCGATACTGTCGCTGTCTTCTCAGATGACATCCGTAACAACCTCAAATCTGGTTATCCAAATGAAGGTCAACCTGCCTTTATCACAGGTGGCAAGCGTGATATCAACACTATCTTCAAAAATCTGATAGCTCAACCAACCAACTTTGAAGCAGACAGCCCTGGAGATGTCATCCAATACATCGCAGCCCATGATAACTTGACCCTCTTTGACATCATCGCTCAGTCTATTAAAAAAGACCCAAGCAAGGCCGAGAACTATGCTGAGATTCATCGTCGTTTACGACTTGGAAACCTCATGGTCTTGACAGCTCAAGGAACTCCATTTATCCACTCTGGTCAAGAATATGGACGTACCAAACAATTCCGTGACCCAGCCTACAAGACTCCAGTAGCAGAGGACAAGGTTCCAAACAAATCTCACTTGTTGCGTGATAAGGACGGCAATCCATTTGACTATCCTTACTTCATCCATGACTCTTATGATTCTAGCGATGCAGTCAACAAGTTTGATTGGACTAAGGCTACAGATGGAAAAGCATATCCTGAAAATGTCAAGAGCCGTGACTATATGAAAGGGTTGATTGCCCTTCGTCAATCTACAGATGCCTTCCGACTCAAGAGTCTTAAAGATATCAAGGACCGTGTCCACCTCATCACTGTTCCAGGTCAAAATGGTGTAGAAAAAGAGGATGTAGTAATTGGCTACCAAATTACTGCTCCAAACGGTGATATCTACGCAGTCTTTGTCAATGCGGATGAAAAAGCTCGCGAATTTAATTTGGGAACTGCCTTTGCCCACCTCAGAAATGCTGAAGTTCTAGCAGATGAAAACCAAGCAGGACCAGTTGGAATTGCCAACCCGAAAGGACTTGAATGGACTGAAAAAGGCTTGAAATTGAATGCCCTTACAGCTACTGTTCTTCGAGTCTCTCAAGGCGGTGCCATTGTTGCCCCAGCTATGGAAGAAAAACCAGAATTTGACCTTTCTAGCCTAAAACAAGAACACGGTCAAAATAACGGCCAAGACAATATGTCAAACCGAGTAGTCAAACCGGAACAGCAAACTCCAGCTCCACAAACTAAACCTGATTCTACTAGACCAGATGAAAAAGTAGCTGATGCAGAAGATAAACCTAGCCAAGCTACAACTGATTCACAAGCTGAACAACCAGCACAAGAAGCACAACCAGCATCTGTAAGTGAAGCTATTCAAAACGGATCTGTAGAAAACTCTAGCAAGGAAAATATACCTGCAACCCCAGCTAAACAAGCTGAACTTCCAAATACAGGAACCAAAAACGATCACAAACTCCTGTTTGCAGGAATTAGTCTCCTCGCTCTTCTAGGTCTCGGGTTCTTGCTAAAAAACAAAAAAGAGAACTAAACTAGCCCTCCTATAGAAAAATCCCCCAAGCATTAAGTCCAGGGGGATTATTTTTTGTACAATATTTGTGGTTATAATACATTTGATTAGTATTTTTTATTAAGCCTCTTTCATGGCAAAATAAGCCCGTACTTTTGGAGCCACTTGCGTGCCGAAGAGTTCAATAGCTCTCAGAACCTGGTCATGAGGCATGGAACCAAGCGGTAGATGGAGCATGAAGCGGTCCAATCCTAAATCCTCTATCATGCGAATCAATTTTTCTGCCACCTGATCTGGATTGCCCACAAACATAGCGCCATTTGGCCCTACCTGTTCCAAATATTGCTCATAACGTAATTCCTGCCAGTGCGGACGGTCTTTGGAAATAGCATCCACCACTTGCTTGGTCGGATGGAAATAATCTTTCACAGCCTGCTCGCCATCTTCAGCAATCCAACCCCAAGAATGGGCTCCAACCTTTAGTTCATGACTGGCATGACCCGTTTCGCTCCCAATCTCACGATAAGCCTGAATCAATTTTTTAAAATAACGCGGATTGCCACCAATAATGGCATAAACAATCGGTAGACCAGCCTGAGCAATCTTCACAGTTGATTCAACATGACCACCTGTCGCTATCCACAAGGGTAATTTGTCCTGAACTGGACGAGGATAGACTTCTTTGCCAGAGATTGTTTGGGTCAATCGACCTTGCCAGTCTAACTTGGTCTTTTCATTGACTAACTGAAGCAAGTCTAATTTCTCATCAAAAAGGGCTTCGTAGTCTTTCAAATCATATCCAAACAGAAGAAACGATTCCGTGAAAGAACCCCTTCCAACCATAATCTCCGCACGTCCATTTGACAAAGCATCGATGGTCGCATATTGTTGGAACAAACGAATAGGGTCCATACTTGAGAGAATACTGACTGCACTGGTTAAACGGATTTTCTTGGTATTGACTGCCCCAGCTGCCAGGACGATCTCTGGGGCTGATACCGCAAAATCCGCTCGATGGTGCTCACCAATTCCATACACATCCAAACCAACCTTGTCAGCCAGATCAATCTCTGCCACCAACTGGCGAATGCGTTCAGCATGATTATAAGTCTGCCCAGTCCCTTCAAGCACCGTTGTTTCCCCAAATGTTGAAATTCCCAATTCTACCATTGTGATTCCCCTTGTCTATTTCTGTCCTTCAATTTGAAAAATTATTCTAACACGAAACTTGACTACAAGCAACCAATTTGCTCACAAGAAAAAGCCTAGATAACTAGACTTTTTTAGCTTATTCTACCGTTACTGACTTAGCAAGGTTACGTGGTTTGTCCACATCAAGTCCACGGTGGAGTGTTGCAAAGTAAGCGACCAATTGAGTTGGTACAACCATTGAAATCGGTGAGAGGTAAGGGTGTACAGTCGTAAGAACGATATCGTCTGTGTCTTTGGCAACATTTTCTTCTGCGATAGTGAGGACTTTAGCACCACGGGCTGCCACCTCTTGGATATTTCCACGAGTATGATTAGCAAGGACTGGATCTGACAAGAGGGCCAAGACAGGCGTTCCTTCTTCAATCAAGGCAATAGTTCCATGCTTAAGTTCTCCTGCCGCAAAGCCTTCACACTGGATGTAAGAAATCTCTTTAAGTTTGAGACTTGCTTCCATGGCTACGTAGTAATCTTGACCACGTCCAATATAAAAGGCATTGCGAGTTGTTTCAAGAAGCTCACGAACCTTGGCTTCAATAGCTTCTTTCTCTGAAAGAGTTGATTCGATAGACTGAGCTACGATTGACAACTCATGCACCAAATCAAAGGCTTGCGCTTTAGCATTGCCATTTGCTTCTCCGACTGCTTTTGCAAGGAAGGCAAGGGCTGCGATTTGCGCTGTATAGGCCTTGGTTGAGGCCACAGCAATTTCAGGACCTGCATGAAGAAGCATGGTATGGTTAGCTTCACGAGAAAGAGTTGAGCCTGGTACGTTTGTTACTGTCAAGCTTGGGATTCCCATTTCATTAGCCTTAACCAAAACCTGACGGCTATCCGCTGTTTCACCAGACTGACTGATAAAGATGAAGAGTGGTTTCTTGCTGAGAAGTGGCATACCGTAGCCCCACTCAGATGAGATTCCAAGTTCAACTGGCGTATCTGTCAATTCTTCCAGCATTTTCTTAGAAGCAAATCCTGCGTGGTAAGATGTCCCAGCTGCAAGGATGTAGATACGGTCTGCGTCTTGAACAGCCTGGATGATAGCTGGGTCAACGACTACTTGACCAGACTCATCTGTGTAGGCTTGTATCAACTTACGCATCACTGTTGGTTGCTCATCAATTTCCTTGAGCATATAGTAAGGGTAAGTTCCCTTACCGATATCAGACAAGTCAAGTTCAGCAGTGTAACTAGCACGCTCACGACTGTTGCCATCATAGTCTTGAACTTCAACACTATCAGCCTTGACGATTACCAACTCTTGGTCATGGATTTCCATGTATTGGTTGGTCTCACGAATCATAGCCATAGCATCTGAGCAGACCATGTTATAGCCTTCTCCAAGACCAATCAAAAGTGGTGATTTATTTTTAGCTACGTAGATGACTTCAGGATCTTGTGAGTCAACCAAGGCAAAAGCATAAGAACCACGGATGATGTGAAGAGCTTTTTTGAAGGCTTCAAGAACTGACAAGCCATCTTCTTCCGCAAATTTTCCAATCAAGTGAACGGCGATTTCAGTATCTGTTTGCCCCTTAAAGTGGTGACCTGCAAGGTATTCTTCCTTGATTTCAAGGTAGTTCTCAATCACCCCATTGTGCACCAAAACAAAACGTTCTGTCTCAGAGCGATGTGGGTGAGCATTGTCTTCCGTTGGTTTTCCGTGAGTAGCCCAACGAGTATGTCCGATACCAGTCGTTCCCTCAACACCAGCTGTCTTGGCAGACAATTCTGCAATACGACCTACAGCCTTGACTAGATGGTTCTCAGCGCCACCTAGGACAAAAATCCCCGCAGAATCATAGCCACGGTATTCGAGCTTTTCAAGACCTTGAATCAAAATATCAGTTGCATTTGTGTTTCCAACAACACCAACAATTCCACACATAGTATATACGACACAGGCAAGCTGTGCTTTCTCCTTAAAATTGGTATAGTCTGATTCCTCTTTTATAGAATCAGCAAAAACAGTATATACTTGTTTCTTTCACTTGTCAAGAGTAAAAATTGGTATAGTTCAAATTAAGCTCCTGTAAGCAAAAAACTCTGACCAATTAGGATAATCAGTCAGAGTCCTTTTTTAAAATCCATTATTATCGCTTAGCTCCTTGAACCAGTGCCCTGATTTTTTCAGACGACGTTCTTGCGTTTCCAAGTCTAATTCGACCAAACCATAGCGATTTTTATAGCTATTGAGCCATGACCAGCAATCGATAAAGGTCCAAATCAAGTAGCCCTTACAGTTGGCTCCATCTTCAATGGCACGGTGCAGTTCACGAAGATGACCTTTTACAAAGTCAATACGGTAATCATCTTGAATCATTCCATCTTGACGGAATTTTTCTTCCCCTTCAACACCCATGCCATTCTCAGTCAGCATCCACTCGATATTGCCATAATTTTCCTTGATATTTTGGGCAATATCATAAATCCCTTGCTCATAAATCTCCCAGCCACGATGAGGATTGATTTTACGCCCAGGCATCACATAAGGCTCGTAAAAATGTTCTGGTAAGAGTGGACTCTCTGGATGCTTAGCAAATCGAGGAGCCATAACACGCAAGGGTTGATAGTAGTTGACACCAAGGAAATCCACTGTATTGTCACGAATGAGATCCAACTCCTCCTCTGTAGCATCAGGCAAGAGACCGTATTCATGCAAGATTTCTACCAACTCCTGTGGATAAGTCCCCAAAACGGACGGATCTAAGAAGGATTGGGCCTGAAAGAGATCCGCAATCCGAGCTGCTTTGACATCAGCAGGATGCTGGCTACGTGGATAAGCCGGTGTCAAGTTGAGGACAATCCCAATCTTGGAATCTGGCAAGAGTTCATGACAGGCCTTAACCGCCCGACTGCTAGCCAATTGTGTATGATAAGCTACTTTAACGGCTGCCTCTGCATCCACCTTATGTGGATAATGGGCATCGTAAAAATAGCCAAATTCTACTGGAACGATGGGCTCGTTAAAGGTAATCCATTGATCCACTAAATCTCCATAAGTCTCAAAACAAAAACGAGCATAGTCTTCATAGGCTGAGACAGTCGCCTTATTTTCCCAACCATCACCATCTTCTTGAAGGGCAAAAGGCAAATCAAAATGATAAAGATTGACTAAAAGACGAATACCTTTGGCCTTAATAGCCTCAAAGACCTTACGATAAAAATCCACACCTTGAGGGTTGACTTTTCCACAGCCTTGTGGAAAAATCCGTGACCACTGAATAGAAGTTCGAAAGACCGTGTGACCAGTTTCTAACAAGAGGTCGATATCCTGTTCCCAATTTTCATAAAAGGTCGATGTCTTATCTGGACCAATTCCATTATAGTAGCGATTTGGCTCCACTTGGTACCAATAATCCCAGAGATTATCTCCCTTACCGTCACCAGCTACACGTCCTTCTGTCTGTGGCCCAGAAGTAGAGGATCCCCAGACAAAATCCTTTGGAAATCTTAGCATACATTTACCTCTTTATCTACTCATTTTTCCCATTATACAGAAAAAACAAGGTAAAAACTAGTTACATTTTTTCCTTGTTTTTCTTCTGATTATAGTTTTTATTTCTTGCTGAGGATTTCAAGCGTTTCGAGCAAGTTATCTGCATGAACTTCGATGGTGTCACCAGTCGCTTTAATCTTGACTTCTACGATGCCATCGGCTGCTTTCTTCCCAACAGTGATACGGATTGGCAATCCAATCAAGTCGCTATCACTAAATTTCACTCCGACACGTTCGTTACGGTCGTCTGTCAAGACTTCGTAACCTGCTCCCATCAAGCTTGCTTCAAGTTTTTCTGTCAAGACTTGCGCTTCTTCGTCCTTGACATTGACAGTGATCAAGTGCACATCAAATGGTGCCAATTCTTTAGGGAAGTTGATTCCCCAAGCGTAACGATATTCACCTTTTGGCGTTTTGTTAACAAAGAGGCGAGCGTGTTGCTCCATCACTGCTGAAAGGAGACGGCTGACACCGATACCATAACATCCCATGATGATTGGCACAGCACGGCCATTTTCATCCAAAACATCTGCTCCCATGCTTGCTGAATAGCGAGTACCGAGTTTGAAGATGTGACCAATTTCAATACCACGCGCAAAGTTAAGGACACCTTGTCCGTCTGGAGAAATTTCACCCTCACGAACTTCACGGATATCCACATATTCTGCAGTAAAATCACGACCTGGATTCACACCAGTCAAGTGGTAGCCATCTTCATTTGCTCCCACAACTGCATTGCGAACATCTTGCACCTTACGGTCTGCAATGATTTTAACATTCTCCGGCAAACCAACCGGGCCAAGTGAACCAAATCCTGCTTGAACAACATTTGCCACTTCTTCTTCACTAGCAATGTCAAAGAAATCTGCTCCCAAGTGGTTTTTCAACTTGACTTCGTTGAGTTGGTCATTTCCAACTAGAAGAGCCGCAACAAGCTCACCATCTGCCATATAGAAAAGAGTTTTAATCGTTTGTTCTTCTGGAACGTTAAGGAAGGCTGCAACTTCATCGATTGATTTAACATCTGGTGTTGCAACACGAGTCACTTCTTCTTCAGCGACAACACGGTTGCTTGGTTTGTACTCGTTTGTTGCCATTTCTAAGTTAGCCGCATAGCTAGATTCACTTGAGTAGGCGATGGTATCCTCACCAGAAACCATCCATTTAAGCAATTCTGCCTTGATTTCTTCTTGCACTTCTGCAGGAATTTCGTCAAATGAGGCAACTGACTTGTCCAAGACAACCCAGCGGTCAAGGTCTGTACGAGCAGGTGTGATGGCCATAAATTCTTGGCTGTCCTTACCACCCATGGCTCCACCGTCACCGATGATAGCCTTAAAGTCTAAGCCACTACGAGTGAAAATACGCTCATAAGCAGCCTTGTACTCATCATAAACACTGTCCAAACTATCATAGTTAGCGTGGAAACTGTAAGCATCTTTCATGATGAACTCACGTGTACGAAGAAGTCCATTACGTGGACGTTTTTCATCACGATACTTAGGTTGGATTTGATAAAGGTTGAGTGGCAATTGCTTGTAAGACTTAACAGAATCACGGACAATAGCTGTAAAGGTTTCTTCGTGAGTTGGACCTAAGATGAAGTCTGATTTTTCACGGTTTTTTAGTTTGTAAAGGTCTTCACCATAAGTTTCATAACGACCTGATTCGCGCCACAACTCTGCACTGAGAAGGGCAGGAGCCAACATCTCAACGGCACCAATCTTGTCAAACTCTTGGCGCATGATGTTTTTGGCTTTTTCAATCACACGGTTGGCAAGTGGCAGGTAAGAATAAACACCTGCTGAGACTTGACGAACATAACCAGCTCGCAACATAAGAGCATGGCTGATAACTTGAGCATCGCTTGGCATTTCGCGAAGCGTTGGGATAGGCATTTTACTTTGTTTCATAATATTCCTCGATTATCTAAAAAAGAGTCGCATAATGTCATTCCAAGTCACAGCAATCATCAAGACAACCATGATGACCACTCCGGCCAAGGTGACATAGGTTTCAATTTCTTGTTTCAATGGTTTGCGGCGGATAGCTTCTAGGATATTGAGCACAATCTTACCACCATCCAATGCTGGAATCGGAATAAGATTAAAAATCCCAATATTGATGGAAATCATTGCCAAGAAGTCCAAGACATTTTCAATTCCATTTTTAGCAGCATCACTACTTGCCTTAAAGATGGCAACAGGTCCACCTAGCTTGTTCAAATCCGGTTGGAAAATCAGATTTTTCAGAGCCGATAGAATTCGGAGAGCTGAATCAGCAGCGGTTGTAAAACCACCCACAAACATAGATAGAAAGTCCGACTTAATTCCCGGTTGAACACCTAGAAGGTAACGGCCTTGATTTTCTTCAGGACTAACAGTGATTTGTTTGTCACTACCCTTTTCAGAAATAGTCACATCCAAAGTTGGGGCCGTCTTATCTTTAGTTTCTGTTTCCACAGCCTGGATCAAGCTTTCCCAGTTGTTAATCTCATGTGAGCCAATCTTGGTAATCTGAGCCGTTTCTGGCACTCCTACCTTAGCCAAAGCCCCTTGGGGCATGACATGGAACTGGTTGGTATCAACATCTCTGACGCCACCCTGCATGAAGATTAAAATCCAAAAAACAACGACACCTAAGATAAAGTTATTCATAGGGCCTGCAAAGTTGGTAATGAGTTTGCCCCAGATAGTTGCATTTTGATATTGAACATCTAAAGGTGCAATACGAACCTCAGTTCCATCTAATTCTACAACCGTTGCATCGTGATCTACTGCAAAGGTTTTTTCTTCTTCCAGAACCAAACCCTTGATAAAGAGCTTGTCTTCAAAGTCAAACTGAGTCACCTGCATAGGGAGGGCTGTTTGATCCAATTTTTTACCTGAGAGATTGATGCGTTTAACTTTACCATCATCAGTAAGGGTCAAACTGACAGGAGTTCCTGTCTTGATTTCAGTCGTATCATCACCCCAACCAGCCATACGGACATAGCCACCCAGAGGCAAGATTCGAATGGTATAGGCCGTTCCGTCCTTGCCAATGTGAGCAAAGATTTTTGGGCCCATACCGATGGCAAATTCACGCACTAGAATTCCTGATTTCTTGGCAAAGTAGAAGTGTCCGAACTCGTGCACCACTACAATAATCCCAAAAACCAGAATAAAGGTTAAAATTCCGAGCATTCTATCTTCCTTTCTCTAAAAGAGTCCAAATAAGTGCATGATTGGAAATACAAGCAACATACTGTCGAAGCGATCCAAAACACCACCATGTCCAGGGATAAATTTCCCAGAATCCTTAACACCAAAGTGACGCTTGATCGAACTTTCTAGTAAGTCACCAAATTGTCCAGCAATGCTGAAGAAAATAGCAAAGACTGACATCTTGTAAATTCCATACGGAAGAGCAACTGTCCTATCAAAAATCATAAAGACAATTGTTATCAAGATAGCTCCTAAAATACCACCAAAAGATCCCTCAAAGGTTTTATTGGGTGATACCCTTGGCGCTAATTTTCGTTTACCGTATCTCATCCCTACAAGATAAGCACAACTATCTGTTGCCCAAACAATACACAAGGCTAATAGTGCCTTATCTAAACCTGCAATTCTAGCATCTAAGAGAGCATTAAAACCAAAGCCCACATAAAAACTCATAGCAAGAGGGAAAACAGCATCCTCAATCGTATAGGACTTGCTAAAAACAGTTGTTCCTAACATAATTGAAATCAACACACTATAAGCAACCACATTCCCATCAACTGGTAAAAAAGTCAGGTAATTCTCCAAGGGAATGGTCAAGGCAAAGGTTGCAAAGAGGGTCAAGAGCCCCTCCATAGTCATGGTCTCTAAACCTCTCATCTTCAAAAGTTCATGCATGGCTAGCATGGCTATGATTCCGATGGCGATCTGAAGCAAAAGGCCCCCAATCATTAAAATTGGTAGGAAAATAGCCAGGGCAATCCCTGCGAACAAGGTTCTTTTTTGTAAATCCTTTGTCATATCTCCTCCTAAACTCCTCCAAATCGGCGATGACGACGATTGTAGGCAAGAATAGCTTCCTGCAAGGCTACCTCATCAAAATCAGGCCACAAGGTGTCCGTAAAATAGAGCTCACTATAGGCCCCCTGCCATGGAAGAAAATTACTCAAACGCAATTCTCCACTAGTCCGGATAATCAAGTCCGGATCTCGTAAGTTCTTAGGTAAATGCTGGGTAAAGAGATAGTTGCCAATCAATTCCTCTGTGATGTCGTCTGGGATGATTTTGGCATCTAAAACATCCTGAGAAATCAACTTAAGAGCCTGTGTAATCTCAGCACGTCCACCATAGTTGAGGGCAAAATTCAGAATCAAACCTGTGTTGTTCTTAGTCAATTCCTCAGCTTTAGTCAGAGCTTCAAAGGTTTGCTTAGGCAGGCGCTCCGTTTCCCCAATCATTTGAATCTTAACATTATTCGCATGCAATTCCGGGACATAATTATCATAAAACTCTACTGGCAAGTTCATGATAAACTTGACTTCCTGATCTGGACGGGTCCAATTTTCCGTAGAAAAGGCATAAACTGTAATAACCTTAACGCCTAGTTTGTTAGCTGCCTTGGTCACAGTTTGCAATGCTTCCATGCCCGCCTTGTGTCCGAAGACTCGCGGTTGCATACGTTTTTTAGCCCAACGGCCATTACCATCCATGATGATGCCGATATGAGCAGGAACCTGTGTCGGAACCTCTACTTCCACAGCCTTATCTTTCTTAAAAAATCCAAACATGATCTTATTCCTATTCAAAAATCTATCGTTTCATTATACCATATTTCCCCATTTTCTTCTATCACTAAGCTATTTATTCTCAGGCACTAAGCCCATTTTTCAAAAAAATAAGCCGCCTGATTGGGCGACTCTATTTTTATAGGGAGATTATTATGAAAAAGTTTTAGGAGTTTAAGTTAAGATCTTCTTAACTTATGGACTTAGTATACACTTCCTAGCTTAAAGTTTCCTTAAGTATTTTTAAAAATCAAATTTTTCCATTTCTCCTGCCAATTTTTCTTGGATAAACGTGTTTGATAGAGTTCCATTCGGTCTTCATTCTCTAAAAAATGAGGAGTTGGACGAACTTGAAAATTCAAAATATCCTCCAAACCATAAGGTGCATAGAGTTCAAAATCGGATTCTTCATTCAAGCGCAGTACAACTGCCGTACACCGTTCTGGATACTTACTCATAGCATCACTGGAACTGATATAGGGAGCAGTATGAGGGCTATGCAGGTGCATATAGACTTGATTTTTCAATTCCCACTGGTACTGAGGAAAATCCTCTCTCAACTTTTTCTCTAGATACAAGGTTTCCTCATAAGAAATATCCGAATCAAAGAAAATCACATCTACATCTGTTTCACAATCAAAAGGTGATTTATCTGACAAGAGATTCCAGATGAAATTTCTGACAGAACCTGCTGCCAACCACGAGTCTTTCAGACCAAGGTCTCGGATGATAGTCAAAATAGCCATCATATCCGGATTTTCTCTAAAAGCCTCCAGAATTTCTTGCTCATTTTTCATTGTATTCATAACCTAAGTGCTCATATGCCTTAGCAGTCGCCACCCGTCCAGACCGTGTCCGCATGATAAAACCTTTTTGGATTAAGTAAGGTTCATACATGTCTTCAACTGTCTCACGCTCTTCGGCGATATTCACAGAAAGAGTTCCTAGACCAACAGGACCACCACCGTACATCTCAATCATGGTCCGAAGGATTTTCTGGTCCACATAGTCCAGACCTTCATGGTCAACATCCAGCATGGTCAAAGCCTTATCGGTAATAATATCATCGATAACCCCATCCCCCATAATCTGGGCAAAATCGCGCACGCGCTTGAGGAGACGATTGGCAATACGAGGGGTCCCACGACTACGTAGGGCCAACTCAGATGCTGCCTCATGAGTGATTTCCATCTCAAAAATATCTGCCGTCCGCTCGACAATTTCTGTCAAGTCAGCATGGGCATAATACTCCATATGCCCCGTAATCCCAAAACGTGCCCGTAGTGGATTTGAGAGCATACCAGCCCGAGTCGTCGCACCAATCAAGGTAAAAGGTGGTAACTCCAAATGAACACTGCGACTACCTTCACCAGCCCCAATCATGATATCAATGTAGAAGTCCTCCATGGCACTATAAAGCACCTCTTCCACCGACATGGGCAAGCGATGAATCTCATCAATAAAAAGGACATCCCCAGGCTCTAAGTCATTCAAAATCGCTACCAAATCACCAGCTTTTTCAATGACTGGACCCGAAGTCTGCTTGAGATTGACACCTAGTTCGTTGGCAATAACAAAAGCCATGGTCGTTTTTCCCAAGCCTGGAGGTCCAAATAAGAGGACATGATCCAGAGCTTCATCCCGCATTTTGGCAGCTTCAATAAAGATTTGTAGCTGGTCCTTGACCTTGTCCTGCCCAATATATTCACGTAAGTACTGAGGACGGAGCGTGCGTTCTACTAACTCCTCATCCCCCATTATCTCATTATCTAAAATTCTACTCATGGCTCTATTATAGCAAAAATCCAAGCCACAAACAAAAAAGCCACCCGATTGGGTGACTCCTGAGTTTAGCACTTATGTTGTATAATATTATACAGCACTTCTACACCGCCTACGAAAGGAGGTAAGATAGCCCATGATGGAATTAGTACTCAAAACTATCATCGGACCAATTGCGGTCGGTGTCGTTCTTCGATTAGTCGATAAATGGCTAAACGAGGACAAATAGTGTCAAAAAAGACCCTAAGCTTAATGTGGAAGTTAGCTTGGGGTCTTTTCTAGCCTATGATATAGAACTAGTACTCAATTCCTTTTTATTATCCCATAGTTCACAAAATTTGTCAAAGATTTATATTCTCGGCTTCGCAAGCTTTAACCGCTGTGCAACAAGACGTTCAAGATTGCGAAAGTTATCGGAACATGATTTTTAGAATAGTCCCCAAAAGCCTGAAATAGAGCCAAAAAACTCCACCTGATTGGGTGGAGTTAAGGGAGATTATTATGAAAAAGAAAAGTTTAGGATTTTATTAAATAAAGTTAGGAGGTCTTTATTTAATAACTATATGATACAAGACGAAGCTTAAAACTAGCTTAACTTTTCTCAAATTCTACCATTTTTCAAAAAATTTCTATTACCATCACCTCATCCCACAAAAAAGCCACCTGATTGGGTGACTTCATTAGGAGATTATGATGAAAAAAAGTTTTAGGATTTCATTAAATAAAGTTAGGAGGTCTTTATTTAATGACTATATGATACTAGACCATCCTTAAACTTTGCTTAAGAAAAAACAAGTTTTGTTATTTTTCTCGATTCACCCAAGTCATTCCTATACAATCATAGGTGGATAAGACTTCAAAACCCAAAGAACGATAAAATCCCACGTTTTTTTCTGTCTCTTCTGTCACCAGCTGGACTTGATAGGCATCTTTGTAATCCTCTAAAGCCTCTTTCATTAGGGCACTACCAATCCCTTGACGCTGATAGATTGGTAAAACAATTAAATCCTGAACCAATACTGATGAGAATCCATCTCCAACCAAACGAATCAAGCCCACCACAGCATCACCATCAAGTGCCAGATAAATTACTAATGAATGAGACAAGGCTTGCTCCAGCATCTGAGGTTGATTTGTATAATTTGTCCAACCGACAGCCTGATAGAGATGCAAAACATCCTCGAGCTTGACGATTTCTTGCTTTTTAATAGTAATCATCTCGACACCTCTTAAAGCTCTCTCAAGCTCTTGTGCTGTCGTCCATTTTTATCAAAATTTTCAGGATCCAACCATGCTTCCAATCGAGCTTTGACTTGAAGCCAGTCCTTATCAATCATAGACAACCAATCCGTATCCCTCGTACGCCCCTTATAAACCACTGCCTGACGGAAGGTTCCTTCGTAGACAAATCCCAAACGCTCCGCAGCTCGTCTTGATGGCATGTTAAGAGCATCGCATTTCCATTCATAGCGACGATAGTTAAGCTCATCAAAGACATAGCAAGCCAATAGATACTGGGCTTCTGTCCCTATCCGTGTCCCCCTGAGTTTTGGAGAAAAAGTGACAGTTCCCACTTCTATTATTCGGTTATTCTGGTCAATGCGCATGAGAGAAAAAGTTCCCAAAGCCTTACCAGTTGCCTTGTCTATGATGGCATAGTAAAAACGGTCCTTACGAGCCATCATCTGATTTAAAAGAGTAACCAGTTCCTCTCTGTCTGCCACTGGTTCCTGAAAGAGGTAGGTCCACATTTCCCGAGGCGTATCAGGGCCATAAACAGCTAATAAATCCTCCGCATGCTTTTCTACCGATAGAGCCTCTATCCTAGCATAACGCCCTTCTAAGAAATCAATAGAAGGCAATTCACCTGGTGTATAACCTTCCATTGACTCCCCAATCATTTGACCATATTCATTTACTGGCATTTTTCTTCTCCTTGTTTTACGCTGAAAATACTATATCACAAATTGTTCTCTTTGGAAACTGGCACTGTCTTCAAACTTCATCCTCAACACTATATTAGTGACCCGTTTTCTGTCTTTTATCCTCTAAGGCTTGATTAATTCGTTGGGTGAGTTTGTGAGTTTGCCAGACTTGATACAACCATATCAATCCATAAATTAACAAGAAAAAGAACCAAATCAAGGGACTCCACAAGGCTGAACCCCAACCAAAAAATAGAGAGGTCAATACTAAGATAGTAGCCGTCACTAATAAATGAACTCCTACACGTATACTAAAAGCAAGAAACTCTAGCTTTTCAAGTATTAAAGTCAATACCCCCATAATTCCACCCATTAAAAACAGAGCTAGAATATTTTTTGTCATTGGTTCAGGATAGGTAATGCTTGGATAACACTGAGCTAATAACATCATACTCAAATAAAAGAAGGAAGCCGTACGCATTCCCGATACAAAATAATCAATTAATCGTTTCATGATTTTCTCCTATAAACCTAGATAATTCATTAAGGACTTAACGTATTTCCGACTCACACTAGATTTGATGCCCCGAGTCATTTTAGCCATCATATTCCCTGAAAAACCATCTGATAACGATTCTAAGTGGTCAATGTTTATAATTGAATGGCGTGATATCTGTATAAAGTTACGCCGATTAATCCGATTCTGAAAGTTTGTCAATGTTTCCTTAGTTTTATAAATCCCGTCTACCGTATAAATGGTCAACAAGTTCTTATCGATATCTGCTAGAATAAGATCCTCAATTTTCACCATAACCAGATGATCATCCGTTCGAATAGGAATGGTCACCTGATTGGTCGTTGAAAATTGTTCTAAATACTCCATGATTTCCCTTGCTTGGTCAGTTAACTGAGCTGCCTGAATTACAATCTGTGGGTCCTTTTCTGAAAACTCTGTCTTCATTTCAAAACGAATCTTCATTTTCTCTCCAATATACTTTTATTTTCTCCTGCTAAACACTTTAACAAATAAAAGCCAAAGAAGAATAGCGACGAAACTGATACTAACCACTATAAAGTATGTCTCTTCCTTTGTCAATAGTTCTTGCCAGTTGATTTGGATTCCCATTTTTTCTTGAAATTCCTTTAACAATCTGCTATTTCCTGTAAATGCGGTCTCTAATGGTTCTTTCATTAAAATTTGTCGATAAAGAGAAGCAATATAAGCTGCAGGGGTACACTTCATGATAATCTGTGCAAAATCAGGTAAAACTCCAATAGGGACATAAGTTCCTACTAAAAATCCAGAAGCAGTTCCCACTATAGTTGCCAGTTTGCCAAGACTATCTACAGATTGAAAACGATAAATCAAGAGAATATTTATCAAACTTGAAAGCAGACTACTTAACAACATAATCAAAGTAATTTCCGGTAAATGACTGATAACTGGACTTTCTTTAAAATAAAGCCCCATAACAGCAAACATAAACACCTGCATAACAAAAGAAATGGCAATACTACTGATTAGATAGGACATCTGTAAACCCCAGATACCTAAATCTGTCAAGAAGAGATCTTGATCCACTTGATTTTCACGATCCTGTACCATTTGTGTAAGAGCCGTAAAACTGGTTGTAATCCCAGTCACAGCCAAGGTCCCACCCATCAGCCAGTTATTTAAAAGGTTCGTATTATCAGGGAGTTGGGACCAAGCATCCGTCAAGTTCTTCTGCAAAAAAATGATATAAAGGAGGAAGGAAATCAATGCCCCCAATAATGAGAAAAATACTCCTGAACGATTACGAAAATATAAGATAAAATTCCGTTTCAATAAAGCTAACATTACCGAACCTCTCTTCCTGTAAGTGCAATAAAGGCATCATCCATGGTACCTGGACGAAACTCAAAAGAATCAATTTCTTCTCGTACTTTTGCCAAATATTCAATAGCTTCCAGTGATGTCCCTGGATAAAAAAGATATTCCAACTCATTTTCTTCCTTTACTGTCATTCCAGTCTGTAGCAACTTTTCTAAACCCTTCATTTCTTTAAAACGAATTTTTAGAATATTAGATGCATACTGACTTTTAATAGCCGTCGCAGAACCTTGCGCAATCACTTTCCCATGATCAACGATATAAATCTGATCCGCTTCATCCGCTTCATCCAGATAATGAGTCGTTAAGATAATAGTCATCCCTTCATCCTTTTGTAGTCGAGACAATAAATCCCAAATGGCTTTGCGAGTCTGAATATCTAGACCTGTCGTTGGTTCATCTAAGAAAAGAATGTCTGGCTGTGAAAGAAGAGCACGCGCAATATCAACCCGACGTTTTTGCCCACCTGACAAAGTCCCATATAGTTGCTTCTGGAAAGCAGTCAAACCCAGTTGATGGATCAAATCATCCATACGACTTGCTGCAATCTCCTTATACTGTTGAGCACGAATCGTAAGATTTTCTCTAACCGTCAACATCTCATCCAGTACACTAGCTTGAAAAACAACTCCTATTTTCGTATTTGGCGCATATCGAATCTGACCTTTTGTCGGCTTTTTCAAACCGATTAACATGGAAATGGTGGTTGATTTCCCTGCACCATTGGGACCCAAAATAGCATTAAAACTCCCTTTTTCAAACTCTAACTGAATATCGTCAACAGCCATATGATCGCCGTACCATTTAGTCAAATGTTTAGCTTGTAAAATCATATTTATTTCCTCCTCTTTACCTAACCAGTTTAACAAAAAGTATGAAAGAAAAATCGACTTTTGAGATAAGTGGTTAAAATGAGAGGTTAAGTGGTGAGATGATGGAAACAGAATTATATTTTTCATTCAAAAAATCCTCCAGATTCTACTCTGAAGGATTCCTATCTTATTTCACAACAATGTTAACCAATTTATTCGGTACCGCAATTACTTTCACGATGTCCTTACCGTCAATTTCTGCTTTGACTTTTTCGTCAGCCAGAGCTACTTCTTGCAACTCTTCGCGTGATAGGTCTTTTGCGACCATGAGTTTAGCACGGACTTTTCCTTTGATTTGAACGACGATTTCGATTTCGTCTTCAACTAGTTTACTTTCGTCCCATGTTGGCCAAGCTACGTAAGAGATGGATTCACCTGTTGCTGCAACAGTTTGCCAAAGTTCTTCTGCCAAGTGAGGTGCAAATGGAGCAATCAATTGGATAAATCCTTTGGCATAGTCAACATAGAGCTTGTCTTCCTTGTTAGCTGCATTGACAAAGACCATAAGTTGGGCAATAGCTGTGTTGAATTTGAGGGACTCAATTTGCTCAGTAACAGCTTTAACCGTTTCATTATAAACCTTGTCGAGAGCGCCATTGTTTTCTGAAACAATTTCCTTACTTGTAATCAAACGGTAAACACGGTCAAGGAACTTACGGCTTCCTTCCAGACCTTCTTCTGACCAAGCAATCGAAGCATCAAGTGGCCCCATGAACATTTCATAGACACGAAGGGTGTCAGCACCGTATTGTTCCACCACGTCGTCTGGATTAACAACGTTCTTGAGCGATTTAGACATCTTAGCTGGTGCTTGCTCCAACTCTTCTCCTGTTTCCACATGGAAGAAAGAACCGTCACGTTTTTCAACCTTATCGGTTGCCACAAGAGCCCCACGGTGGTCACGGTAGCTTGTTCCCAAAATCATCCCTTGATTAAAGAGTTTTTGGAATGGTTCCTTAGTTGGAACAACACCGAGGTCATAGAGGAATTTGTGCCAGAAACGAGCGTAAAGCAAGTGAAGAACGGCATGCTCTGCACCACCAACGTAGATATCTACTGGCAACCATTGTTTGAGAAGGTCCTCATCAGCCAATTTCTCAGTATTGTGTGGATCGATATAGCGGAGGTAGTACCAGCTTGAACCTGCCCATTGTGGCATGGTGTTGGTTTCACGACGACCTTTGACACCATCTTCACGAGTCACTTCAAGCCAATCTGTCAAGTTAGCTAGTGGACTTTCACCAGTACCTGAAGGACGGATGTCCTTAGTTACAGGCAAGACAAGTGGCAATTCACTTTCAGGGACAGCTGTTGAAGTTCCGTCTTCCCAATGAATGATAGGAATTGGCTCACCCCAGTAACGTTGACGGCTAAAGAGCCAGTCGCGGAGACGGTAGGTAACCTTCTCTTGTCCACAGCCTTTTTCTTCCAACCAAGTTACAATCTTGGCAATAGCGTCTTCTTTGTTGAGTCCATCTAGGAAGTCTGAATTAACGTGAAGGCCATCTTCTGTGTAGGCAGCTTCTTCAACGTTTCCACCTTCAAGTACTTTGACGATTGGAAGGTCAAATTGTTTGGCAAATTCCCAGTCACGTTGGTCATGGGCAGGCACAGCCATAACGGCACCTGTTCCATAACTAGCAAGAACATAGTCCGCAATCCAGATTGGAATTTCCTTGCCATTGACAGGGTTGATGGCATAAGCACCTGTCCAGACACCTGTTTTTTCTTTGGCAAGGTCTGTACGAGCCAGGTCTGATTTCAGACTGGCTTGGTGTTTGTAGTCTGCTACTGCTTCTGCTTGCTCTGTGCTTGTAATAGCGTCAACCAATTCATGCTCAGGAGCCAAGACTGTGAAAGTCGCACCGAAAAGGGTATCAGGACGAGTGGTAAAGACAGTGAATTCCTTATCTGTTCCCTTAACTTTGAAAGTTACATTTGCACCAGTTGATTTCCCAATCCAGTTGCGTTGCATGTCCTTGATGGACTCTGGCCAGTCAAGTTCATCTAAGTCATTAAGCAGACGCTCCGCGTAGGCCGTGATTTTAAGCATCCATTGGCGCATTGGTTTGCGGACAACTGGATAGCCTCCACGCTCAGATGTTCCGTCAGGAAGAACTTCTTCGTTAGCGATGGCAGTTCCTAGCTCCTCAACCCAGTTTACTGGCACTTCCGCTTCATAGGCCAAGCCTTTTTCGTAAAGCTTGGTGAAAATCCACTGAGTCCACTTGTAATAGTTTGGATCTGTTGTATTGACTTCACGATCCCAGTCGTAAGAAAATCCAAGCGCATTGATTTGGCGTTTAAAGTTGGCAATATTTTCCGCTGTAAATTCTGCTGGGTCATTCCCCGTATCCATAGCGTATTGCTCTGCAGGCAAACCAAAAGCATCCCAACCCATTGGGTGAAGAACATTGTAGCCTTGCGCACGTTTGTAACGGCTGAGGATATCGGTTGCAGTATAACCTTCTGGGTGTCCTACGTGCAGACCCGCTCCAGACGGATAAGGGAACATGTCAAGCGCATAAAACTTAGGTTTTGATGCATCTGTCCCTGTCTTAAAGGTATGATGTTCTGCCCAGTAGCCCTGCCACTTAGGCTCAATTTCTTTATGATTGTAAAAACTCATGGTCTCTCTCCAATTTTGTGATGTTACTATTATACCATTTTTGGAGGAATTTGAAAGACGAGAAATGTTCTTTTGGTCTTGGATGGTAAGAAAGTTCGAATAGCAAATCCAACTTATTTAGCAGTATAAAAAATTAGCTAGTACTTGAAATTAACTTATATCGATTATTTGTCTCTTCCATCTTTTTCTCCTAGCGCCTTTGACTCATATTCCCCGTTTTAGATTTCTTTAAGGTTTTTATTATATCCTATAGAACTCTGCAAATTATAAATGTTTACCAAATTGTAGAGTGAAAACGTTCGTAAAAAAGGAGATTCTTATGAAAAAACTACTATTCTTTCTCTCTTGTGGATGGATATTTCTTACTTTATCTGGATGTTCTTCAACAACAGAAGCGGAAACTAACACTGAAACAGATTCGGATAATGCTTTGGTTATCTATTCGCCTAACCCTGAAGACCTTATCGAAGAGACAATCCCTGCCTTCGAAGAAAAATATGGTATTAAGGTTGATTTAGTACAAGCCAGCACGGGTGAATTGTTCAAAAAAGCTGAGGCCGAAAAAGAATCCCCAGTAGCCGATGTCATTTTCGGAGGCTCCTATGCCCTCTTCTCTTCTAACGAAAAACTTTTTGAACCTTATATTTCCCAAGAAAACGACCAGATAATCCCTGAATATCAAAATAAAGCTGGATTCTACACGCCTTATACACTTGATGTCAGTGTCATCATTGCCAATTCAGCTCTTACAAAAGATATTAAAATTGAAGGTTACAATGATTTACTCAATCCTAAATTAAAAGGAAAAATCGCTACTGCTGATCCAAGTAATGCTTCTAGCGCCTTTGCACAACTAACAAACATGCTTGTAGACCAAGGTGGATACGAAAATGAACAAGCTTGGACCTATGTGAAAAATCTATTTACCCTAGTAGATGGAAAAATTGCATCTAGCTCTTCAAATGTTTACAAAGCTGTCGCCGATGGGGAAATGGCTGTTGGACTCACCTATGAAGACCCTGCCTTAAAACTCTTAAATGATGGAGTTGATGTAAAAGTCATTTATCCAAAAGAAGGAACCGTCTTTTTACCTGGTAACGCGGCCATCGTCAAAAACGCCAAACACATGGAAAACGCTAAGAAATTTATCGATTTCATCCTTTCTCAAGAAATCCAAGATAAGCTAGGAACTGAAACTACAATCAGACCTATTCGTAAAAATGCTAAAACCAATAAAAATATGAAGGCTATGACAGAAATCAAAATTGCCACCGAAGATTCAGATTATGTCATTAAAAATAAATCCACTATTCTTAAAAAGTACAATGACATTTTTACAGATATCCAATCTAAACAGTAAAAGAGGTTCACTATGAGTGAGATCAAAATTATTAACGCCAAAAAAATCTACCACGATGTCCCTGTTATTGAGAATTTGAACATTACAATTCCAAAAGGAAGTCTCTTTACCCTTCTTGGACCTTCAGGATGTGGAAAAACGACTCTTCTTCGTATGATTGCAGGTTTCAACAGTATCGAAGGTGGAGAATTTTACTTCGATGATACAAAAATCAATAATATGGAACCCAGCAAACGCAATATCGGGATGGTTTTCCAAAACTACGCTATTTTCCCACATTTGACTGTCCGAGACAATGTTGCTTTTGGTCTTAAGCAAAAGAAAGTTCCAAAAGAAGAATTGATTCAACAAACCAATAAATATCTTGAACTCATGCAAATTGCTCAATATGCAGACCGAAAGCCCGATAAACTCAGTGGTGGACAACAACAACGTGTCGCCTTGGCACGTGCCTTAGCGGTTAATCCAAGTGTTCTCCTCATGGACGAGCCACTTAGTAATCTGGATGCCAAACTCCGCTTGGATATGCGTCAAGCCATTCGAGAAATCCAACACGAAGTGGGAATTACAACTGTTTATGTGACCCACGACCAAGAAGAAGCTATGGCTATTTCAGACCAAATTGCTGTTATGAAAGACGGAGTAATCCAACAAATCGGTCGGCCAAAAGAACTCTATCATAAACCAGCTAATGAGTTTGTAGCAACCTTTATCGGACGCACAAATATTATCCCTGCCAATCTTGAAAAACGGAGCGACGGCGCTTATATCGTCTTTTCAGATGGCTATGCTCTTCGAATGCCAGCTCTTGATCAGGCTGAAGCACAAGCCATTCATGTAAGTATTCGTCCTGAAGAATTCATTAAAGATGAATCTGGAGATATTGAAGGAATTATTAGCGATAGCGTCTATCTTGGACTGAATACTGAATACTTCATCGAAACAGGATTTGCCTCAAAAATTCAAGTTAGCGAAGAATCAACTTTTGAAGAAGATCTACAAAAAGGCGATCGTATTCGTCTACGAATCAATACCCAAAAATTAAACGTCTTTTCTGCAGATGGTTCCCAAAACCTGATAAAAGGAGTCAACCATGGAACGTAAAAAACTAAATATTTGGACAGCCTCCTCTTTCTTCATCTTTCTTACCTATCTTGTCTTTCTGGTTTATCCTATCGTTACCGTGCTCAAGCAAGCACTTATACATGAAGGACAATTTTCACTAGCTAATTTCGTCACTTTCTTTAGTAAAGCCTACTACTCTGAGACACTCGTCAACAGTTTCAAGGTTTCCATTACCGCTACTATCACTTCCTTAGTCGTAGGAACCCTATTAGCTTATCTCTTTTCCATGTATGACTTCAAGGGAAAGAAATTTTTACAAATATTGATTATCATTGCTTCCATGTCAGCTCCTTTCGTGGGAGCCTACTCCTGGATTCTCTTGCTGGGACGAAATGGGGTCATTACTAAATTCCTGACAAATACCCTTCAGCTTCCAGCTATCGATATTTATGGATTCAAAGGAATTGTACTTGTCTTTACTCTGCAACTATTCCCACTGGTATTTCTATACGTTGCTGGGACAATGAAAAGTATTGACAATTCTCTACTTGAAGCTGCTGAAAGCATGGGGTCCTTCGGATTTAAGCGTATCGTAACGGTTGTTTTACCTCTCCTAGTTCCAACCTTACTAGCTGCTGCCCTGCTTGTATTTATGAGAGCATTCTCAGACTTTGGAACGCCTATGTTGATTGGTGAAGGATACCGGACTTTCCCTGTCCTGATTTATACCCAATTTATTAGCGAGGTTGGAGGAAATTCTGCTTTTGCATCTGCTTTAGCAATTATGGCGATTATCATTGCCTTGGCGATTTTCCTTATCCAAAAATACATCTCAAACCGCTACAGTTTCAGTATGAATTCGCTCCACCCAATTGAACCTAAAAAAACTACAAAAGGAAAAATGGCTGCCATTTATGCAACAGTCTACGGAATTATCTTGTTCTCTGTTCTACCTCAAGTCTACTTGATTTATACTTCTTTCCTAAAAACATCAGGTATGGTATTTGTCAAAGGCTATTCTCTAAACAGTTACAAGGTAGCTTTCAATCGTATGGGATCTGCTATTTTCAATACCATTCGTATCCCTTTGATTGCCTTAGTTCTAGTTGTCCTATTTGCAACATTTATCTCCTACCTAGCCGTTAGAAAACGGAATTTGTTTACAAACTTAATTGACAGCCTCAGTATGGTACCTTATATTGTACCAGGAACCGTTCTAGGGATTGCCTTCATTTCTTCCTTCAATACTGGTCTATTTGGAAGTGGATTTCTTATGATTACAGGGACAGCTTTCATCTTGATTATGTCCCTATCTGTCAGAAGATTGCCTTATACTATTCGCTCATCTGTTGCTAGCTTGCAACAAATAGCCCCAAGTATTGAAGAAGCTGCTGAAAGCTTAGGAAGTAGCCGTCTCAATACCTTTGCCAAGATTACAACTCCAATGATGCTATCTGGTATTATTTCTGGAGCTATCCTATCTTGGGTCACAATGATTTCAGAACTCTCTACTTCTATCCTCCTCTACAATGTCAAAACAAGAACAATGACTGTAGCTATTTATACAGAGGTTCTCAGAGGGAATTACGGTGTAGCCGCAGCCTTGTCAACTATCCTGACTGTTCTAACAGTAGGTTCCTTGCTCTTGTTTATGAAAATCTCTAAAAGCAATAGCATTACACTTTAGTTTTCCCCATCAAAAACAGCCGAAAGGATTACCCTCGGCTGTTTTTTCTTATCTTGATATTCCTATCAAATCCCTATTTCATAGCAAGCAAGTCTAGACTGATTAAATAGAGGCTTCTTCCATCTTCTCCCGTCCTAGTTCTCGGTAACTACGGTCGCCGACAACCTCAACGCTAAACTGGCCGTCCTCATATTCAATAATCGTCACGCTACCATTATCGAGACCATGCGGATGCATACCATTGATCAGATAAACAATGGTTCCAATGGTCATTCCGTGGCTGACAACAAGGGCGTTGCCTCCACCCTGTTCTTCCATTTCTTTGGCAATCGCTTCAAAACCTTCCTTGATTCGGCCACTGAGTTTTTCCCAACCTTCAGCCCAACCAGCTGTATCGACCTCTACTAAGCCCTCAGCCAGTTCAGCATAAGATAATTGGTGAACATGGTCCACATTAAAGATACGAGGAATAATGCCCATGAAAAGATCGCCATCGTAGGCTCCATCAAAACTACCGAAACACCATTCTCTGATACGCTTGTCCATGCGATAAGGGATTTTCCCCTGCAAGCCAAGTTCATCAAGGATAATTCCCATGGTCTGAATGGTGCGACCAGAATCACTCGAATAAGCACGCTCAAACTGTAGACCAGATTCGCGCAAACCGATTCCTAATTCTTGAATCCCTCTCTCACCTTCAGCTGTTAAAGGAGTATCGCTCCAACCTTGCGCGCGACCAATCGTGTTAAACATAGTCTTGCCATGACGTACCAAATACAATCGTACTTTTACCATTTTCCGTCCTCCGTTTGCTTCTATTATATCATGGATGATAAAACAAAAGCCACCCAGACAGGCGACTTTTGCAGGAGATTATTATGAAAAAGTTTAGGAGTTCTATTAAATAAAGATATTAGATGAAAATCAAATTCAAACTAAATCAGTGTTATCTGTTTCAAATAATATTAGGAGGTCTTTATTTAATGATTATAGTATACACAGCTAACCTTAAATAGAACTTAAAAAATTATACCCATTCACCTTTTTCATTTACTTTATAACCGTTAATGGTCATATTTTTTGCTAATTTTCCATCAGCTAACAAGTAATACCACTTATCCCCATCCTTAATCCATTGGTTACGAGCGTACTTACCATCTTGGTTCAGATAATACCAACTATCATACTGAGAATCAAATACCCACTCACTCTTAGCCATGTAACCGCCACGTTTTAGGTAGTATTCGCCCTGCCAAGCTTTCTCCACATAACTACCAGTTGAATCTACATAAAACCAGCTCTTATAATCTTCATCATAAATCCATTCACTCGCAGCCATTGAAGCATCTGCTTTTAGATAATAACGTCCTACCCAACGGTTTCTTACAAGATTACCCGAAAGGTCATTATAGTACCATTTGCCAGACTCTTTAAACCACTTACTTGCTTGATGAGCTTTCTTAGTATCTTCTTTAGCAGTAACGGTAGATTGAGATGAAGATGAGGTTGAAGTCCCAGTAGAAACTGCTTGAATAGCCTCTTCTTTTGTCACCTTAGGCTTAGCTTTTCCTTGGTAAACATCTTCGATACGCTTAGTAAATACAGATAACTCTTCAGGGGATAACATCTTATCAAAATCAGTTCCATTATCAGGAATATAACCATAAGAGTGGTCCCCAATTTTTGCTAATCCCTCTTCTAATATATCCTCAACATTATTCAATAAAGCGAGTTTATCAGATTTAGAAAGAGAATCATCACTACTAATCGCTGTTTTCTCAATAAAAGCAACCGCTTTAATTTCTCTAATATTTTTCTCTCTAGGAAGTACGATATAGATACGAAAATCATTTGATGCAACAGGAACCAAGGTTTTTAAATATTGATTTACTGTCATATTTCCATCTCTATCACCCTCAGGATAATATTGTTTAAAATCAATTGGGGATTCGATACTTTTTAACACATTTTCTTTTTCTCTTGCTGTATAATATTGGTTTTCCTTTATTTTAGGAATTAGTTTTTCCTTTTTCTTTAATATAATTAGCTCTAGAGCCTCTCTTTTAATTCTATAACTAGAATCAAAATTTGTGTTAATACGGTAACTCATAGAATCATGTAATCTATTTACAGCACCTTGAAAATCCTTTGAAGTCTCTAATGCTTCTTTTTCCACTCCTTCTATCTCTTCTAAAAAAGATTGGTATTCTTTATTAAGTCTTTCTATAGCATTATTCTTAATTGTTTTTATATCATCCTGAGAAAAAGAAAGGATGCTCCAGTCTACTTGATCCGCTTCATTTAATAATTTTTCTTTATTCTTACTTAAAAACTCTTTATAAGATTTTTTAGCTTGCTCTACTTCATTTTTAAAAAATTCTAAAGTTACCTGAGTTACAGTTTCATGGCTTTCTTCTTGCGCATAAACTACTTGATTGGCAAAACTTGGGACTAGTAAAGTCGACAGTCCTAAAGCTACTAAAGCATGTTTCATTTCTTTTTTCATCAATTTCTCCTATTTTCTTAATTTTTAAAACTATGGATTGGTGCTGGGATTTGTCCTCCACGAGAGATGAAATCGACAGACGAAGCTCCATTGACCTTCATAACAGGCGCAGTTCCTAATAGGCCACCAAACTCAATCATATCGCCTTCTTTTCCTTTTGGAATGATACGAACAGCTGTTGTTTTCATGTTAATGACACCAATTGCAGCCTCATCTGCAATCATGGCCGCAATGGTTTCAGCAGGAGTATCTTCTGGGATAGCAATCATATCCAAACCAACGGAACAGATAGCCGTCATAGCTTCTAGTTTTTCCAAATTAAGAGAGCCATTTTGCACTGCAGCAATCATTCCCTCATCCTCAGAAACAGGGATAAAGGCACCAGATAAACCACCAACTTGGTTGCAGGCCATAACTCCTCCCTTCTTAACTTGGTCGTTCAAGAGAGCCAAGGCAGCCGTCGTTCCATGCGTACCAACTGTTTCTAGCCCCATTTCTTCAAGGACACGTGCAACAGAATCTCCAACCGCAGGAGTTGGCGCCAAACTCAAGTCCACAATACCAAACTCCACACCCAGTCTCTCACTAGCCATCTGACCAACCAATTGACCGATCCGAGTGATCTTGAAGGCAGTCTTCTTAACTGTTTCGGCTACTACATCAAAGCTCTGTCCACGAACTTTTTCCAAGGCACGTTTCACCACACCAGGACCAGAAACTCCGACATTGATGATAACATCTGCTTCTCCAATACCATGAAAGGCACCCGCCATGAATGGATTGTCCTCAACAGCATTAGCAAATATAACCAACTTGGCCGCTCCCATATCTGATAGATTAGCCGTTTCCTTGATAATACGTCCCATATCTGCCACAGCCGTCATATTGATACCAGACTTGGTTGAGCCGATATTGACTGACGAGCAGACCTTGTCCGTTTCAGCCAAAGCGCGAGGAATGGAATTGATGAGAATCTCATCCCCCTTTTGATAACCTTTTTGTACCAAGGCAGAGAAACCACCAATAAAATCCACTCCAATCTCTTTCGCAGCCTTATCAAGCGCTTTTGCCAGAACTACGTAGTCCGTCGCATCTGTCGCTGCCCCTATCAGAGAAATAGGTGTCACCGATACACGCTTATTAACGATAGGAATTCCCAACTCCGCTGCAATTTCATCACCAACAGCTACTAAGTTAGCTGCCTTAGTCGTAATCTTTTGATAAATTTTCTCCGCAGCACGATTGATATCTGGATCTATACAGTCCAAAAGGGAAATCCCCATGGTAATGGTTCTAATATCGAAATTTTGCTCCTCAATCATGGCGATGGTTTCAGTAACTTGTCTAATATCCATGATAACCTCCTAGATATTATACATAGCTTCGAAAATCGCCGCACTCTGAATATTAATTTTCACATTCAAAGTTTGCCCAAAAGTTTCAAACTCATTTCGCAGATAAGTAAAATCCTGCTTTTTATCACTAGAGACGACAGCCATCATCGTAAAATATTCATCCAAAACAGTTTGAGAGATATCATCAATATTCAAACCCAATTCTGCAATTTTACCAGAAACACCTGCAACAATTCCAGATTTATCTTTACCAACAACCGTTATAATCGCTTTCATAAGCAAACTCCAATTCTTCTTAAAATAGGAAACCTGAACATTAAACAGGATTCTTTTCAAATAGTATAGCATAATTCTAACTAAAATACTCAAAAACGCCTGCTTACGAAGTTGTTCTTAAACAAAAAACAATTTCGTAAACAAGCGTCTACTATCCCAACTTATGATGAGTGTTCCCGCTAGGACCGAAATCCTAGCGGTAGACCAGAGCTAGACTAAGAGCACAAGACTCCATCATCATAACACTCAACAAAATTGATGATTTTATACTAATTCGATGATCGCCATTGGCGCTGCATCACCACGACGTGGTTCAGTTTTAAGGATACGAGTGTATCCACCGTTACGTTCAGCATAACGAGGTGCGATTTCTGAGAACAATTTTTGAAGTGCTGTAGTAGAAGTGTACTTATCAGTTGCTTCATCATAGTTTTCAGATGCGATTTCATTACGTACGAAAGCAGCTGCTTGACGACGTGCATGCAAATCACCACGTTTACCTAGAGTAATCATTTTTTCAACAGTTTTACGGATTTCTTTAGCACGAGCTTCAGTTGTCACGATTGATTCGTTGATCAAAAGGTCAGTTGTCAAATCGCGAAGCATTGCTTTACGTTGTGAGCTAGTGCGTCCTAGTTTACGGTAAGCCATGTATTCCTCCTTTATTTATCTTTTAATCCAAGACCCAAATCAATGAGTTTGAGTTTCACTTCTTCCAAACTCTTGCGTCCAAGATTTCGTACTTTCATCATCTCTGCTTCAGATTTTTCTGTCAAATCATGCACAGTATTGATACCGGCACGTTTCAAACAGTTGTATGAACGCACAGACAAGTCCAGTTCCTCAATCGTACGATCCAAAATACGGTCGTCAGATTCAGTATCAGCTTCTTTCATCACTTCAGTTGACTTAGCAATCTCAGTAAGATTTGTAAACAAATCAAGATGTTCTGTCAAAATACGTGCTGAAAGCCCTAAAGCATCTTCTGGAATAATTGTTCCATTTGTCAAGATTTCAAGGGTTAGTTTGTCAAATCCATCATTGCTACCTACACGAGCAGGTTCAACTTGATAGTTGACTTTGGTAACTGGTGTATAAATAGAATCTACAGCAAGTGTCCCAACTGGTGCATTATCCTTTTTATTTTCATCTGCAGGTACATATCCACGACCACTGTTAACAGTCATAGTCGCTTTTAGAGAAGAACCTTCACCGATTGTAAAGAGATAATGATCTGGATTTACAATTTCAATATCGCTATCTGTCAAAATGTCACCAGCTGTTACTTCAGCAGGACCTTCAACATCCAGTTCGATGATTTTTTCGTCTTCAACGTACGATTTCACTGCAATTCCTTTAATGTTCAGAATGATTTGCATCACGTCTTCACGAACACCTGGAACTGTGTCAAACTCATGTAACACACCATCAATGTTAATAGATGTCACAGCTGCTCCTGGTAGAGAAGCTAGAAGTACACGACGAAGAGAGTTACCAAGAGTTGTACCGTAGCCACGTTCAAGTGGTTCGATTACAAACTTGCCATAATCTTTATTTTCATCAATTTTTGTTATATTTGGTTTTTCAAACTCGATCATTTAGTTACTCCCTCTTAAACGAAAAGCAGTGTAATGCGATGATTATACACGGCGACGTTTTGGAGGACGAGCACCATTGTGTGGCACTGGAGTCACATCACGAATTGCTGTTACTTCAAGACCAGCGGCAGCAAGCGCACGAATAGCTGACTCACGACCAGAACCTGGACCTTTTACAGTAACTTCAACTGATTTAAGACCGTGTTCTTGTGCAGATTTAGCAGCAGCTTCAGAAGCCATTTGAGCAGCGAATGGTGTAGATTTACGAGAACCTTTGAAACCAAGAGCACCAGCTGATGACCAAGCAATTGCATTACCATGCACATCAGTAATCATAACAATAGTGTTATTAAATGTAGCGTGAATATGAGCAATACCAGATTCGATATTCTTTTTCACACGACGTTTACGTGTTGGTTTAGCCAAGACTTTTACCTCCTATATTATTTTTTCTTACCAGCGATCGCAACAGCTTTACCTTTACGAGTGCGAGCGTTGTTTTTAGTGTTTTGTCCACGGACAGGAAGTCCACGACGGTGACGGATACCACGGTATGAACCGATTTCCATCAAACGTTTGATGTTCAAGTTTACTTCACGACGAAGGTCACCTTCAACTTTGATTGCATCCACTTCACGACGGATAGCATCTTCTTGATCTGATGTAAGATCACGTACACGAACATCTTCTGAGATTCCAGCAGCAGCCAAAATTTTCTTAGATGTTGCAAGTCCGATACCATAAACATAAGTCAATGAGATTACTACGCGTTTGTCATTTGGAATGTCAACTCCAGCAATACGAGCCATGTTTTCTCCTTTCTATCTTATCCTTGACGTTGTTTGTGTTTTGGATTTGCTGGGCAAATTACCATAACACGACCATTACGACGAATAACTTTACAGTATTCGCAAATTGGTTTGACCGATGGTCTTACTTTCATTTCTTATCCCTCCAAGTTTTTCGATTATTTAAAGCGGTAAGTGATACGTCCACGTGTCAAGTCATATGGACTCATTTCGACAGTAACACGATCTCCCGCTAAAATACGAATATAGTTTTTACGAATTTTACCAGAAACTGTTGCTAAAATCTGATGTCCATTTTCAAGTTCAACCGTAAACATTGCATTCGGCATTGTATCAACTACTTTGCCTTCAACTTCAATCACATCGTCTTTTGCCACGCAAAAGCACCTCCATAAATTTCGATTCGATGCCTCTAGACACAGAGACAACAATTATAAGTCAGACTATCTCAGTATAACATTTGTAGCTGATTTTTGCAAGTGTGAAAAGCGCTTTATTTCAAATTTGTCAATACTTTTTCGATATCTGAGAAGACATCATTGATATCTTGATTACCTTCGATGTCATGAACCAAACCTTTGGCACGGTAGTGAGCAATGATTGGTTCCCCTTGAGCAATATTCACATCCAAACGACGTTTTACTGTCTCAGGCTTATCATCTTCACGTTGGTAGTAATCTTCTTCTTTACAGTCAACTGGTGGGTTAAAGACCTTGTGGAAAGTTTCTCCAGTTACGCGATGGATGATACGACCACTCAAACGTTCCAAGAGACTGTCAGGATTCACTTCAATATTGATAACACCTTCTAGTTCAATGCCAAGTTCAGCCAATGTTTTGTCCAAAGCATGAGCTTGTTCAATTGTACGTGGGTAACCATCCAACAAGAATCCTGTTTCTTTAATATCATCTTGTGAAAGACGTTCTTTTACGATTCCATTTGTAACTTCGTCAGGAACCAATTCACCCTTGTCAATGTATGACTTAGCAAGAACACCCATTTCAGTTTGATTTGCCATAGCAGCGCGGAACATATCACCTGTTGAGATATGTGCAACATGGAATTGTTCTACGATTTTTGCTGCTTGAGTTCCCTTACCTGCACCAGGTAAGCCCATAATCAAAAGATTCATGATTTGATCTCCTTATTTTATTTTTAAATAGAAGCAAAAAGTCTTTTCACCCCTATTTAAAAACAAAATAGAAGAGGGGAGACCAAACTCTCACTAATGTTAGAGTCAAACCTCCACTCCCTCAGCATTTACTGATTCCGTAAATGCTTTTATTCTGTTCTATCCATGAAACCAACATACTTACGTTTCAATAAGTATCCTTCCAATTGTTTGATTCCTTCAATACCTGTAGAGATAATGATCAAAAGACTGGTTCCTCCAAAAGCAACTGCTTCTGAAAGCCCGAAAACATCTTTTGCTACAATCGGTAAAATAGAAATCACACCAAGGAAGAGGGAACCAACAGTTGCAAGACGACGAAGAAGTTTAGACATATATTCTTCTGTACCTTTACCAGGACGAACTCCGTGGATATAGGCACCACTCTTTTGTAGGTTCTCTGCCGCTTTTTCAGGATTAATCTGTACAAACGTATAGAAGAATGTAAAGAGAATGATCAATAAAGCATACATGGCGATACCAGTTGGTGAAGTTGTTGCCAGCATTTCTTGTGCTGTTCTTACCCAAGCCCAATCATGACCTGTAGCGCTTAAAAACTGTAGAATAGCTGCTGGCGCCGCAGTAATCGAACTTGCGAAGATAACAGGGATAACTCCAGCAGGGTTGACCTTCAAAGGAAGGTAAGAGCTAGATGGAGCACCTTGTGCAACCTTAGTATATTGGATTGGAATTTTGTATTCTGCTTGTTGAACATAAGTTGTAAAGTAAATGATCAACAATACAGTAATAATCAAAATGATTACAAAAATAATAGATGAGTTGATACGGTCACTTGGGACGTTCACAAAGTAGTCCACATAGATGCCCTGAATCATCTCTGGGATTGAGGAAACAATCCCGGCAAAGATAATCATAGAAACACCATTTCCGTATCCCTTATCTGTAATTTGCTCTCCCAACCAAGTAACAATCATGCTACCAGCTGTTAAGATGATACCAATCATGATAAAGACTTGTGGAGTAAGAGCTGTTTTCAACAATTGAGCTCCAGCCAAAGTATTAAAACCAGCTGTAATCCCGATAGATTGCACAAAAGCTAAAACAAGAGCAATATAACGAGTAGCTTGATTCAATTTTCTTCGACCTACTTCCCCTTGTTTACCCCACTCTACAAATTTGGGTAAAATATCCATTTGCAAGAGTTGTACAACGATAGAGGCCGTAATGTAGGGACTGACACCAAGAGCAAAAACTGAAAAGTTTTTCATGGCATTCCCTGACACCAAGCTCAACATGTTTAAGAAGGATAATCCACTTAAAGCATTCAAGCTATTGGCATTCACACCGGGAACTGTAATGCTAGTTCCGATACGAAAGACCAAAACAATAAAAATTGTAAATAAAATTTTTGATCGAACCTGCTTGACTTTAAGAGCTTCTCTTAATAATTTAAAAAACATAGGTCACCTCTCTTAGATGACTTCTACTGAACCACCTTTAGCAGTGATAGCTTCTTCAGCTGATTTAGAGAATTTAGCTGCTTTCACAGTCAATTTCTTAGTCAACTCACCGTTACCAAGAATTTTAATACCTGATTTTTCAGCTTTAACAATTCCTGCTTCGATAAGAACAACTGGAGTAACTTCAGCACCATCTTCAAAGACGTTCAATTGGTCAAGGTTCACAATTGCGTATTCTTTAGCGTTGATGTTAGTGAATCCACGTTTTGGAAGACGACGGAACAATGGAGTTTGTCCACCTTCAAAACCAAGGCGAACTCCGCCACCGCTACGAGCTTTTTGACCTTTTTGACCACGACCAGATGTTTTACCGTTACCTGATGAAGTACCACGACCAACGCGGTTACGTACTTTACGAGAACCTTCTGCAGGTTTCAATTCATGAAGTTTCATTTTTATTTTCTCCTCTTTTGTAAAATGCTAGCGCCGATAAGGGAGAAAAGGTTGTCTCCCCCATCAACTCGCCTATACGACGTCATCATAGATGACTATATCTAGTTTTAGGGGATGGTATAGTGCACATCCCCTAAAAATTCATTAGTTTACTTCTTCAACTGTTACCAAGTGAGATACTGCTGTGATCATACCACGGATAGCAGCGTTATCTTCTTTAATAACAGAGCTGTTCAATTTGCCAAGTCCAAGTGCTACAACAGTTTTACGTTGTGATGGAATGCGTCCGATTGGAGACTTAGTCAAAGTAATTTTAATTTGAGCCATTTTATCCCCTTTCTTATGCCAAATCAGAAACTGAAATACCACGAAGGGCAGCAACTTCTTCAGCGCGTTTCAATTGTTTCAAACCTTCAACAGTTGCACGAACAATGTTGATTGGAGTGTTAGAACCAAGTGATTTAGATGTAATATCTGCCACACCTGCCAATTCCACAACGGCACGAACTGCACCACCAGCGGCAACTCCAGAACCTTCTACAGCAGGTTTCAACAATACTTTAGCTCCACCGAATTCTGAAAGAACTTCGTGTGGGATTGTTGTTCCAACCATAGGAACTTCGATCAAGTTTTTCTTAGCATCATCTACTGCTTTACGGATTGCTTCTGGAACTTCTTGAGCTTTACCAGTACCAAATCCTACGCGACCGTTGTGGTCACCAACAACAACAAGAGCTGCGAAACGAAGACGACGTCCACCTTTAACAACTTTTGTAACACGGTTGACAGCAACTACGCGTTCTTCTAATTCAACTGCATTGTCTTTAAATGCCATTTTCTAGTGTCCTCCTATTAGAATTTCAATCCGTTTTCACGAGCTGCATCAGCCAAAGCTTTCACACGTCCGTGATATAGATATCCACCGCGGTCGAACACCACTTCTGAAATACCTTTAGCGTTTGCACGTTCTGCAACGAGTTTACCGACAGCAACGGCTTGTTCAGTTTTAGTTCCTTTTGAAACTTCTTTGTCAAGAGTTGAAGCACTTGCGAGCGTTACACCCGCTACGTCATCAATCACTTGAGCGTAGATGCCTGTATTAGAACGGAATACGTTCAAACGTGGGCGATCAGCAGTTCCAGAGAGTTTTCCGCGAACGCGACGGTGGCGTTTTTGGCGGAGTTTGTTTTTATCTGGTTTTGAAATCACAGTTTTCACCTCTTTAGTTTTAAATCGTGTGCTATGCACAAAGTTGGAAAATAGGTTGGTGGTTGAGAATCAACCACTCAACATTATTTACCTGTTTTACCTTCTTTACGGCGAACGAATTCACCAACGTAACGGATACCTTTACCTTTATATGGTTCTGGTGAACGAAGGCTACGTACGTAAGCAGCTGTTTGACCAACTACTTCTTTTGAAATTCCGCTAACAATGATTGTTGTTGGGTTTGGAAGTTCAAAAGTAATTCCTTCTGGAGCTTCAACTTCGTCTGGATGAGATTTACCAACAGCCAAAACAAGTTTAGATCCTTGAAGTTGTGCACGGTAACCAACCCCGCGCATTTCAAGTTCTTTCTTGAATCCTTCTGATACACCAACAACCATGTTGTTCAAAAGAGCACGAGTAGTTCCGTGGATAGTTTTCATTTCTTTTGAATCGTTTGGACGGTGAAGAGTTACTTCAGTACCTTCCACACGGATTTCAATATCTTTTGAGAACTCACGAGTAAGTTCTCCTTTAGGTCCTTTTACAGTTACAACGTTGTCATTGTTAGTGAGTTCAACACCAGCAGGCAACACGATAACTTTATTACCAATACGTGACATGTTTATTTTCTCCTGTTAAATTGTCAGGCCAGAACGGCCAGTTTTCACGGGGTTCAATCGATTTCTCGATTTAAAGGAACATTTAGGTTTCAATTTCAAAGTGAATCTAGGCATCGTCTCGCAGGCTTAACTTTGGGTTAGGCAAGAGAAGATAACGAAGAGTCACAAAGAAATTGGGAGCTAAATATTACCAAACGTAAGCGATAACTTCCCCACCAACATTCTTTTGGCGTGCTTCTTTATCAGTAAGCAAACCTTCCGAAGTTGAAAGGATAGCAATTCCAAGTCCGTTAAGAACTTTTGGAAGGTCTTCACGTTTTTTGTAGACACGAAGTCCTGGTTTAGAAACACGTTTCAAGTTAGTGATAACTTTTTCACCGTTTGGTCCGTATTTAAGGAATACACGGATGATGCCTTGTTTGTCATCTTCGATGATTTCAACGTTTTTTACAAAACCTTCGCGTTTAAGGATTTCAGCAATCCCTTTTTTGATATTTGATGCAGGTACTTCAAGTACTTCGTGTTTAGCTTGGTTAGCGTTACGAATACGAGTTAGGAAGTCTGCGATTGGGTCAGTCATAACCATTTTGTTTTTCTCCTCTTACTAGTAGTTTGCAAGTTGCACTTGCTAGTTAATACATGATACAAAAAGCGTAACAGCAAGAGCAAAAATAGGCAATTTGATGCAGGAGCGATGCTCCAAAGAAAATTGGCCTTTTTTGCCAAAGCTGTAGCTCGTGTTCAAATTGGAACCCCCAACTGAACCCGGGCTAAACTCTGTGTGAAAAAGATAAACTTTCCTAGAAACTTCAGTTTCTTCGCCAAGTTTCCTATTTTCACTTAGAGTTTTGACGCCCTTGATATCTTAAATTACCAAGATGCTTTTGTTACACCAGGAATTTGTCCTTTGTAAGCTAATTCACGGAAGCAAACACGGCAAAGTTTAAATTTGCGGTAAACTGAATGTGGACGACCACATTTTTCACAACGAGTATAAGCTTGAGTAGAGAACTTCGCTGGACGTTTGTTCTTAGCAATCATTGATTTTTTAGCCATTAGATTTACCTCCTATATTATTTTGCAAAAGGCATTCCAAGGCCTGTAAGCAATGCACGTGACTCTTCGTCAGTGTTAGCAGTTGTTACGATAACGATGTCAAGACCACGAGTTTTGTCAACGTCATCGAAGTTGATTTCTGGGAAGATCAATTGTTCTTTCACACCAAGTGTGTAGTTTCCGCGTCCATCAAATGATTTTGTTGGAACACCGTGGAAGTCACGTACACGTGGAAGTGAAACTGAAACCAATTTATCCAAGAATTCGTACATACGTTCACCACGAAGGGTAACTTTTGCACCGATCGCAACACCTTCACGAAGACGGAAGCCGGCGATTGATTTTTTAGCTTTAGTGATAAGTGGTTTTTGACCTGAGATAAGTGCCAATTCTTCCGCAGCTTTTTCAAGGCTTTTAGCGTTTGATACAGCTTCACCAACACCCATGTTCAAAACGATCTTATCTACTTTAGGCACAGCCATCACTGATGAGTAGTTGAATTGTTCTGTCAAAGCAGGAACTACTTCATTAAGATATTTTTCTTTTAAACGATTTGCCATTATACTTCTCCTTTCCTTCGTGATTAATCAAGCACTTCGCCTGATTTTTTGTTGTAGCGAACTTTTTTACCGTCTACAAATTTGTAACCAACACGACCAGCTACACCATTTTTGTCCAAAACTTGAACGTTTGATACGTGGATAGCTGCTTCTTTCTCGATGATACCACCTTGAGGAAGCTCGTTAGTTGGACGTTGGTGTTTCTTAACGATGTTAACACCTTCAACGATAACTTTGTTTACTTTTGGAAGGGCAGTAAGGACAACAGCTTCTGTTCCCTTATCTTTACCAGCGATTACGCGAACTTTGTCGCCTTTTTTTACAAACATTAGATTTCTCCTTGATTTTTCTTACGCCCATAAGGGCACCCTGGAGGTAAATCCAGGGGACTAGTTTGTTTCTAAAAATTAAAGTACTTCTGGAGCAAGTGACACGATCTTCATGAAGCCACCTTCACGCAATTCACGTGCAACTGGGCCAAAGATACGTGTTCCGCGAGGAGTTTTATCTTCACGGATGATAACTGCTGCGTTTTCGTCAAATTTGATGTATGAACCATCAGCACGACGAGCACCTGATTTAGTACGAACGATAACTGCTTTAACAACGTCACCTTTTTTAACCGCACCACCAGGAGTAGCTTGTTTTACAGATGCCACGATAACATCACCGATGTTTGCAAATTTACGTCCTGAACCACCAAGAACTTTGATAGTCAAGATTTCGCGAGCACCGCTGTTGTCTGCGACTTTCAAACGAGTTTCTGTTTGAATCATTTCAGTTTTCTCCTTTCAGGTTTGATTAGATGATGACCGCTTCTTCAACAACTTCTACAAGACGGAAACGTTTTGTAGCTGAAAGCGGACGAGTTTCCATGATACGTACGATATCGCCTTCTTTGGCAACATTGTTTTCATCATGAGCTTTGTATTTTTTAGAGTAGTTAATACGTTTACCATAGACTGGGTGGTTACGTTTTGTTTCAACTACAACTGTGATTGTCTTGTCCATTTTGTCAGATACAACACGTCCAACAAGAACTTTACGATTATTGCGTTCCATTGAAATTTCTCCTTCCCTAGTCTATTATTTCGCTTCAGATTGAACTGTTTTGATACGAGCGATTTGTTTTTTAACTTCTTTCAAGCGAGCTGTTTGTTCCAATTGACCAGTAGCAGCTTGGAAACGAAGTTCAAACAATTCTTTTTTCAATTCGTTTTCGCGCTTCGCGAGTTCTTCTTGAGAAAGACCACGAAGTTCTTTAACAAATTCTTTTACTTCATTAAGTTTCATGCCTTCTCCTTATTCTGCTTCACGTTTTACGAATTTACATTTAACTGGCAATTTGTGGCTAGCAAGACGAAGCGCTTCGCGAGCGATCTCTTCAGATACACCAGCGATTTCGAACATCACTTTACCACGTTTAACTGGTGCTACCCAACCTTCAGGTGCCCCTTTACCAGATCCCATACGCACACCGATAGCTTTAGCAGTGTATGATTTGTGTGGGAAGATTTTAATCCAAACTTTACCACCACGTTTCATGTAACGAGTCATGGCGATACGAGCAGCTTCGATTTGGCGGTTAGTGATCCAGTGGCTAGTTGTAGCTTGAAGACCGTATTCACCGAATGCTACTTCTTTTCCACCTTTTGCTTCACCGCGCATTTTTCCACGGAATTCACGACGGTGTTTAACACGTTTAGGTACTAACATTGGTTATTTACCTCCTTTAGTGTTTTTGCGAGCTGGAAGAACTTCACCACGGTAGATCCATACTTTAACACCGAGTTTACCGTATGTAGTATCTGCTTCTTCCCAAGCGTAATCGATATCTGCACGAAGTGTGTGAAGCGGAACAGTTCCTTCAGAGTATCCTTCAGCACGGGCGATATCTGCACCATTCAAACGACCTGATACTTGAGTTTTGATTCCTTTAGCTCCAGCACGCATTGCACGTTGGATTGCTTGTTTTTGTGCACGACGGAAAGCAACACGTTGCTCCAATTGACGAGCAATACCTTCACCTACAAGGTGAGCATCCAAATCAGGTTGTTTGATTTCGATGATGTTGATGTGTACTTGTTTTCCAGTCAATTTGTTAAGTTTTGCACGGAGTGCATCAACGTTAGCACCACCTTTACCGATAACCATACCTGGTTTAGCAGTGTGAAGTGAAACGTTAACTTTGTTTACTGCGCGTTCGATTTCGATGGTTGAAACTGCTGCGTCAGCAAGTTCTTTTTGAACGAATTTACGGATTGCAAGATCTTCATGAAGGTAATCCGCGTATTCTTTTTCAGCATACCATTTGGCATCCCAATCACGGATGATGCCGACACGCATACCAATTGGATGTACTTTTTGACCCACGATTTTACCTCCTTATTTTTCTGCAACAGCTACAGTGATGTGAGCTGTACGTTTGTTGATTGGTGAAGCTGAACCTTTCGCACGTGGACGGAAACGTTTCATAGTTGGTCCTTCGTTTGCGAATGCTTCAGATACTACCAAGTTAGCTTTATCCAAACCAAAGTTGTTTTCAGCGTTAGCTACAGCTGAGTTCAAAACTTTCAAGATGATTTCAGCAGCTTTGTTTGGAGTGAATGTCAAAATTGCGATTGCATCGGCTACGCTTTTACCACGGATGTTATCAAGAACAAGACGTGATTTACGAGGTGAAACACGTACTGTACGAGCCATTGCTTTAGCTGAAGTAATTTCTGCCATTTATGTTCTCCTTATTTTCTACGTGTTTTCTTGTCGTCTGCAGCGTGACCTTTGTAAGTACGAGTTGGTGCAAATTCACCAAGTTTGTGACCTACCATGTCTTCTTGGATGTAAACAGGTACGTGTTTACGTCCGTCATAAACTGCAATAGTGTAACCAATGAAACTTGGGAAGATCGTTGAACGACGTGACCAAGTTTTAATAACTTTTTTCTTTTCGTCGTTAGCTTGAGCTTCAACTTTTTTCATCAAATGCTCATCGACGAAAGGTCCTTTTTTAAGACTGCGTCCCATTTTTATATTTTCTCCTTTAAATGTTGTACCACAGCGGCTTGCGCTCCTATGGAGCGCTACCGAGCTGGCGGATTTACTAGTCGCTTAAGCGACTAGTTTAATATTATTTCTCGTTGCGACGACGAACGATAAGTTTGTCAGATTTCGCTTTCTTGTTACGAGTTTTAAGACCAAGAGCAGGTTTGCCCCATGGAGTAGATGGCGCTTTACGACCAACTGGTGCTTTACCTTCACCACCACCGTGTGGGTGATCGTTAGGGTTCATTACAGAACCACGAACTGTTGGGCGGATACCTTTCCAACGGCTACGTCCTGCTTTACCAAGGTTTACAAGTCCATGTTGTTCGTTTCCGACAACACCAACTGTAGCACGGCAAGTTCCAAGAATCATACGAACTTCACCTGATTGAAGACGAACAAGAACGTATTTACCTTCAGAACCCAATACTTGAGCAGATGCTCCAGCAGCACGTACCAATTCACCACCACGACCTGGTTTCAACTCGATGTTGTGGATCAAAGTACCAACTGGGATGTTAGCAAGTGGAAGAGCGTTTCCGACTTTGATATCTGCTTCTGGACCTGAAACGATACGTTGACCTACTTCAAGACCTTTTGGAGCGATGATGTATGCTTTCACACCGTCAGTGTAGTGTACAAGAGCGATGTTTGCAGAACGATTTGGATCGTACTCGATTGTTTTAACAACCGCTTCAACGTTGTCTTTGTTACGTTTGAAGTCAACCAAACGGTAGAAACGTTTGTGTCCACCACCTTGGTGACGAACTGTGATACGACCGTTGTTGTTACGACCAGCCTTGCTCTTCAATGCAACAAGCAATGATTTTTCAGGAGTGCTTGTTGTGATTTCAGCGAAATCCAAAGAAGTCATATTACGGCGACCGTTTGTTGTTGGTTTATAAACACGAATTCCCACGATATTTCCTCCTTAGATTATTCAGCTTCAGCAGCAAACAACTCGATTGCTTTAGAATCAGCTGTAAGTGTGATGATAGCTTTTTTAGTTTTGTTAGTAAAACCAGTGTAACGTCCAACACGTTTAGCTTTTGGTTTTACGTTGATTGTGTTAACATTTGCAACTTTAACACCTTCGAAAGCAGCTTCAACAGCTTGCTTGATCAAAAGTTTGTGTGCACGAGTGTCAACTTCAAATACATATTTCCCTGCTTCAAGTTGAGCCATTGAGCTTTCAGTGATGACAGGTTTTTTGATAACATCATACAAATTCATTATGCAAGAACCTCCTCGATTTTAGAGATAGCTGCTTGTGTGACAAGAAGTTTGTCGCTATTTGCGATGTCAAGAACACTTGCAGTTGTAGCAGTTGCAACTTTCACGTTTGGAAGGTTACGAGCTGAAAGAGCTGCGAATTCATTTCCTTCTTCAAGGATAACAAGAACTTTAGAATCGATGCTCAATGCTGCAAGAACTTTTGCAAATTCAGCAGTTTTTGGAGCTGTAAATGAAAGAGCGTCTACAGCTACGAATTTGTTTTCAGCAACTTTTTCAGAGTAAACTGATTTAAGAGCTAGGCGACGAACTTTTTGTGGAAGTTTGTAGCCATATGAACGTGGAGTTGGTCCGAAGACAACACCACCACCACGCCATTGTGGTGAGCGGATAGAACCTTGACGAGCACGTCCAGTTCCTTTTTGACGCCATGGTTTGCGTCCACCACCTGATACTGCAGAGCGGTTTTTAACAGCGTGTGTTCCTTGACGAAGGCTTGCGCGTTGGCTGATGATCACATCAAACACAACTGATTCATTTGGTTCAATACCAAATACTGCATCGTTAAGAACAACTTGGCCAGCTTCTTTACCAGTTTGGTCAAATAATGTTACGTTTGCCATTATGACTGATTTCCCCTTTCTTTATTATTTACCAGCTTTAACTGCTGATTTGATAGTGATAAGAGATTTCTTAGCACCTGGTACGTTACCTTTGATAAGGATAACGTTCTTTTCTGGAACAACTTGTACAACTTCAAGGTTTTGAATTGTTACGCGGTCGCCACCCATACGTCCTGCAAGGTTTTTACCTTTGAATACGCGGTTAGGTGCAACAGGTCCCATTGAACCTGGACGACGGTGGTAACGAGAACCGTGAGCCATTGGTCCACGTGATTGTCCGTGGCGCTTGATAACACCTTGGAAACCTTTACCTTTAGAAGTACCAGTTACGTCAACAACGTCTCCAGCTGCGAATGTTTCAACTGTAATTTCAGCACCAACTTCCAAGCCTTCAACGTTTTTGAATTCACGAATGAAGCGCTTAGGAGCCGTGTTAGCTTTCGCTACATGTCCTTTAGCAGGTTTGTTGCTCAATACTTCGCGTTTGTCATCGAAACCAACTTGGATAGCGTTGTATCCGTCTGTTTCAACAGTTTTAACTTGAAGAACAACGTTTGGAGTTGCTTCAATAACTGTTACAGGGATCAATTCGCCAGCTTCAGTGAAGATTTGAGTCATTCCCACTTTTTTCCCTAAGATTCCTTTTGTCATGAGAAAATAGTTCCTTTTCTATATTTTTTATTCAAAAAGTTTTTAACGAGCGTTTTTTATGCTCAAGGTATCAAGCTTTAGATTAAAGTTTGATTTCTACGTTTACACCACTTGGAAGATCCAATTTCATCAAAGCATCAACTGTTTTTTGAGTTGGGTTAACGATATCGATCAAACGTTTGTGTGTACGCATTTCAAATTGTTCGCGAGAGTCTTTATATTTGTGAGTCGCACGAATGATTGTGTAGAGGCTACGTTCAGTTGGAAGTGGGATTGGACCCGCAACTTGTGCACCTGTACGAGTAGCTGATTCTACGATTTTTGCAGCCGCTGTATCAAGCGTACGGTGTTCGTAAGCTTTCAAACGGATACGGATTTTTTTGTTTGCCATCTTTTTCTCCTTTTCGTCTATTTAAGATAATAGGCTAGCTCCACAAGAAAACCGACGCGGTGTTGCGTGGCAATGCAACCGAGCGTGTCGCAACCTCTTGCATCAAAGCTAAGACTGTAATTTACAGCACCATAATAGAATAACACAAAGCCCCTGCGATTGCAAGGGATTCGTTGCTGTTTTTTAAAATTTTTAACATGAAAATGTTTTCTTTTTTGATAGGTCATTTATTTAAATATTCTATGGAAAAAAGTTACTCTCTCTTCACCTGTTCATAGCTTTCTTTTCCGTCATTGAGCTTATCCCAAATCACTACTTGCCCACCTTTGAGGGATTTTTGCACATCGATAATTCGTTGATTGGACGAACCTCGAAACTGGAGCATGAGATTTCTCTTAGTTCGATCATATCGTCCATCTACAAGGATGTCAATTAGCGATAAGAGTTCCAATTTGTCTGGAGTTTCCAACATCATTTCTTCCCATGTATAGCCCGTCCAGGACCAGATATCTTTATCTGACAATTCCTTCCGAATCCGCTTAACGAGTGGCAAGAGGATTCCTGTATTAAGGAAGGGTTCTCCTCCCAGCAAGGTCAATCCTTGAACATAGGGTTGGGCAAGGTCTGCCATAATCTGCTCTTCTAACTCTGCCGTATAGGGAATGCCAGCATTGAAAGACCAGGTCGCTACATTATAACACCCCTCGCAGTGAAACATGCAGCCTGATACATAGAGAGAGTTGCGCACGCCTTCGCCGTCCACAAAGTTAAAGGCCTTGTAATCAATAATCCGACCTTGACTGAGTTCCTCGCTTTTCCATTCTTGTGGTTTTGGATTATTCATTCGCTACCTCTATCCAATAACGCTCAACTCCATTACGAACATCCTCAAGGAGCCCACCATTTGCTAGAATGACTACTCTGCTGGCAGGATTATTCACGCTACAGGTTACAAGAGCTTTCTTAATATTCTTTTCCTTAGCAACTTGCAAGCCCTGACGAAGAGTTTCTTTCGCATAACCTTTGCCTCTTTCTGATGGACGAATGGAGTAGCCAATGTGACCACCTTCTTCTAGTAGAAAGTTACTGAGGCGCAACCGGAGATTAAGAAATCCAATTGCTTTACCTTTCACAGAAAAAGCTACTAACTGAATTGCGGGAACCCATCCTTCAGTCAAATTAATCCCCATTTCCTGATTCTGATTACTTTCCAACCATTCCTCGTAAGAAAAATTTTCTGTATCCCAGAAACCACCGTCGTGAGGCGACTGATATTTTTCAAACTCTGCCATCATCTCTAAAACTGTTTCTTTATCTGCTAATCTTGGTCTGCGTAATTCCATCCTTACCTCCCACTAAGATAAAAGCGAGAGCTGACTCTCACTTTTATTTCTTCTTATTCTTGTTTAAAAATTGTTCTTTGAGGTTGAGCAAGCGTTCTTTCTTACCAGCTCCACCTTTAGAGTGTTTCTCGTGATAACGGGTCACTTGTGCGCGCCCCTTATCGTCTAATTGATATTTTCCCATTTTATTTCTTTCTAATTTATTACTTGGTGGCCAGCTATTTTAATCGTTGAGCCATTCATATGTTTGACACGCGCAGCGATTTCCTTGTGACGGCCGTTAACCATAGGTCTCGCTTGAGGATTGCCTAAATAGCCACAAGTCCGTTTAACAACGTCTACTGTTTTAGGGTCACTATTGCCACAGTTTGGACAAGCAAACCCTCTATCAGTTGGTTCAAAATCCCCTTCAAAATCACACTTGTAGCAACGGTCAATTGGAGTATTGGTCCCCAAATAACCCACACGGTCATAAGCATAATCCCACACAGCTTCCAAGGCCTTGGGATTTTGCTGGAGGACTGGATACTCACAATAATGGATGAAACCACCTGACGCACCTGCTTCTGGATAGATTTTTTCAAAATCCAGTTTTTCAAACGGTGTTGGATTTTTACGAACATCGTAGTGGAAAGAGTTGGTATAGTATTCCTTGTCTGTAATATCAGGAATAGAACCAAACTTGTCTGTATCTAGTCGACAGAAACGGTCTGTCAAACTTTCAGATGGTGTTGAGTAGATAGAGAAATGATAGCCATATTGGTCAGACCACTCTTCTACACGGCGTTTCATATCGCGAATGATGTCTAGCGTGAATTCCTTAGCATCTGGATTACTTTCCCAGCTGTTACCAAAGAAAACAGTCGCTACTTCATACAAGCCGATATAGCCCAGCGAAACTGTCGCTCGACGATTCTTAAAGAGCTGGTCAACATTTTCTTCTTTACCTAGACGATGGCCAAAAGCGCCGTACTGATAGAGGATAGGAGCATTTGCTGGTGTCGCTTCTTTGGTACGTTCGACACGGTAAACCAGAGCATCTTCTGCGATATTCATACGTTCGTTGAATATTTCCCAGAACTTATTCATGTCGCCCTCAGACTCGAGGGCGATACGAGGTAAGTTAACTGTCACGACACCCAGGTTCATCCGACCTGAATTGACTTCTACACCATTCTCATCCTTCCATCCTTGGAGGAAGGAGCGACAACCCATAGGAACCTTGAAGGAACCTGTCAGTTCGATAATCTTATCATAGGACAAGACATCTGGGTACATCCGCTTGGTTGCACACTCAAGAGCCAACTGTTTGATGTCGTAGTTGGGAGTCCCTTCCTCTAAGTTGAGTCCTCTTTTAAGCGTGAAGATAAGTTTAGGGAAGATAGCTGTACGATGTTCTGAACCAAGACCCTTAATGCGAATGTTTAAAATAGCCTTTTGAATTTCTCGCTCAAAACGATTGGTTCCTAGACCAAAACCTAGCGAAGTAAAAGGTGTTTGTCCGTTTGAAGTGAAGAGAGTATTGATTTCATACTCTAAAGATTGCATGGCATCGTAGATGTCCTTTTGCGTTTTCTTCCAAGCGTAATCTTCCCGTTTTTCAGGCAAAACCCATTCTTCTGCATCCTTGAGGTGTTTTTGGTAATTCTTCTCTGCATAAGGCGCCAAAACTTCATCGATGCGGTCAGCTGAACAACCTCCGTACTGGCTAGAAGCAACGTTGGCGATGATTTGGGAAATCTGGGCTGTTGCAGTCTGGATAGATTTAGGACTCTCTACCTCTGCATTTCCAATCTTAAAACCATTGTCCAGCATACCCTTGAAATCAATCAAACAGCAGTTGGTCATAGGTGTATAGGGGCTGTAGTCCAAATCATGATAGTGGATATCCCCCTTTTGGTGGGCATTGGCTACATGCTTAGGAAGCATTTGCAGTCCGATTGATTTCCCAACAATGCCTGCTGTCAAATCGCGCTGGGTGTTAAAGACATCACTGTCTTTATTAGCATTTTCATTGACAACTGCCTGGTCTTTGTTGAGAAGTTTATGGATGCTAAAGTTGATATCTGTCGCTTTTGAGCGCTCAAAATCCCTCTGTGTCCGATAAGTGATATATTCCTCAGCTAGCGCATATTCTTTGGCTTCAAGGAGTTCATGTTCTACGATATTTTGAATTTCGTAAATCTTAACTCCCTTTGGAAAGCGACTATGAATTTCTGTGACAATACGCTCAGTCAGAGCATTTAGGCGCTTTTCGACTAAGGGTGTCACGTCCATAACCTTGTCTGCCGCCTTGTGGAGAGCCTTGTCAATCTTGTCCACATCAAACACAACACGTCTCCCATCTCGTTTTTCAACGAAAAGGGTTGGTAGGGTTGTAATTTTTTCTTCTAGTGCAATCATATGCATGCTCTTTTCTAAAATGTTCTTTCTAAAAAGTATTATACCACTCTAAAAAGAAAAATCAATATCTTGTGTTAAAAATCCTAATTTTTTTAAAAATACACAAGATATTGATTTTCTTATTTAATTTTATAAACTTTAAACTCTGAGTAATCGGTCTTTACTTGTTGGTAATTTTCTTTCAAGATTGTTTCTACTTCAGACCAGACTTCCACCTTGTCATTCACCACAATCATCTTGGGTTGTTTTTCTTTCAAGTCATTGATCAAGGTAGTTTTGTTTTCTTCTGTACTCATGTAAAGAAGAGGCGATGGGAACATGGATCCAGCCAAACGCTGGCTTTCCTTATAGATCTGAACATGAGAATCCCAGATATAGATTTGGTCCCCCTCACTTGTCTCTTGTTTGACTCTATCTACTACTTGATGTTGTTCTTCATACGAAGCTGGATGCAAGACAAAACGAGCTACAAAAGGAACTGCAATTAGATAAACCACTACTAGAATCGGTAGGTAGAGATTTCCCTTCATAAATTTTTTCCATAAAGTTGGAACTTCCTCTCTTCTCCGACGACGTGCTATTCTTCCCGAGTGTTCCCCACGAATACTGGTTATCAAAAGAAGGAGTAAAAATGGAAGGATTAGAATCCAACGCGAACCGTGAAGAGGTTCTTGAGAAAAAAGCAACAAGGCTAGTACAAATAAGAAAACAAAGCTAGCTGGTACTGAGATGACATATAATCTAGATGCTTTAGTTTGGAACAAACCGAGAAAAATAAGAATGAAAGCTCCTAATCCAAAGGTTAATAGACCATAAAATAAAGCATTCTCTACTAACTGGGGATTAGCAAAAATACGCATGGAAGTAAATGGATACAAAAATCTACTTAAAGCCTCTCCAAAACCTCCTGAAATGATGACATAGTAGCCTAAAGGATAAAATAGGAGAGAGAAACCAAGTGCTGCCGCAAAAAATTGATAAATCCCATGTATAAAGCGTCCATGTCCAACATTAAAGACAAATAAACCTATCATTACTACTACAGTAAAGAGAAGGCTTGTAAGGGGCTCTATGAAAAATGATAGAGCTAAGAAAATCCCCAAACGTAGAAATCCCTTGTCATGGTTAGGATTTGATAGATAACGCGCTACTAAAGAAAAGCCTGCAAATAAGAATGGAAGAGCTAAAATCGTAGCATAGCCTCCTCCAAAACCTATACCAGATACCAAAATATAAAATATCGTTAGGAGTTGCTTAGCTTGATCCCTTTGCCCTGTCAAATTGTCGGTTGAAGAAAAGAGGAAGTAGCCTCCTCCTAAGAGGGCTAGCCATTCTACCAAGGCAAAAAGAATGCCTCCTTGGGTAATGTAAAGTAGTAAATAATAAAGAAGACCTTGACCAGCATAATAACTACTGTATAGCTGTCCTCCCTGATGCAAAGCCCACCCAATATACAAATCCTGCGCCTGAGAGGGACTTACCATATCTAAAAGTAAAGGAACCACCACAGAAAAAACCGTTACAATCGTACTTCCAATGATGAGTCTGAAGAACGGGAAAGCTACCTGCTCTTCTTTTTCTACATGAGATTCAAAGTTCCTATCCAGTCTATTTTCAATTTCATTACTCTGTATCGTTTCGGATACTTCTTCGATTCTGCCATATACAGCCATGTCGTTTCTCCTATTCAGTTTGTCTGTCTTAGTATATCAAAAAGACCTTGAATTGTCAGCTTGCGATGGCTGTTTGAGTGATTTTTTACATAGTTTCACAAAGGTTTCAATTTCTCGAAATCGGTGTAAATGTGTCTGTTTAAATGTCGTGATATAGTTCAATTCTTTCTGAGTCAGCATCGTTCCCCCCTATATCTTCTTATTCGTAAAAGACAAGAAAAATAGGACTGGTTTGTGTCCTCAGTTCTAGATTTCTTATAAGATTGGGGCAAATAACTGGGCAATTTCCTTAATCAATTTTTGATACCAGCTATTTTTTATAGTATGAGTAAAAATTTCTTGCGATACTGAAAAAATCTCCTCAAAATCTTTTTGAATCTCCGTGATTGATTCTGTTTTATATAGCAAGACTGCATTTTCGTAGTGGTGAAGTAAACTTCTATAATCTAAGTTAATGGTTCCAACTGCAGCAAAGTCCTTATCCACTAAGATTTGTTTACTGTGGATGAAGCCGGGACTATACTCAAAAATTCTTACTCCTACCGATAACAAATCCGAATAAGCTCCTCTTGTAATGAGTTGGATTAATTTTTTATCTGGAATGAAAGGTGTTACAATGCGGATATCAACACCCCTCATAGCTGCATTTTTAATACTCTCTGTTAAGTCATAGTCAATAATCAGATAGGGTGTTGTAATATAGACTGAATCAGTGGCCTGATTAATCAAACTTTGATAGACTTTTTTCCCTACCTGGGTACGGAAGATGGGCTTGGGTCCACTACCGTAAGGAATGCAGAGCCCTTGGCCAGAACAAGGCTGATTTTCCAAGTGATACTGGTCAAAATCGCTGATTTCCCCACGATTGATGTACCAAGTCATCAAAAAGAGACGGGTTAGAGCCTTGACACCAGGGCCATCTAAGCGAATCCCACTATCCTTCCAATAACCAAAGCGTTCTACATGATTGATGTACTCATCAGCTAAGTTAATCCCTCCTGTATAAGCTACCTGACCATCTATGACAAGGATTTTACGATGGTCCCGATTATTATAAGCTACTGTCAAACGAGGAATCACCTTATTAAACTTATGGACCTCTATTCCTAGACTACGAAGCTGAATAGTATAATCCCCAGGTAAAGTCGCCATACAACCGATATCATCATAGAGCATCTTGACCTCGACACCCTGAGCTGCCTTTTGCTCTAGTATATCTAGTATACTATTCCACATCAGACCTTCTTCAACAATATAATACTCTAAAAAGATAAACTTTTCAGCTTTCTTGAGATCTTCCAGCATATGTTGCCACATGCTTTCACCTGAAGAAAAGAATTGTGAGTCGGTTCGATCATACACATCAGCATTGCTATCCATACTCAACAAAGATTTGATAACTCCGTAAGCTGCCTTATCATCTTCCTTCAATTTCTGGCGGAGTGCTTTACTGTTATCCTCCCGAAAATGCATGGAACCAAGTCTGTCCAACTGCTTGATTTCTTTTTTGGATAATCGCCTTTCACCAAACATCAGATAGAGCAGGGGGCCAATGACAGGAACAAAAGTCACCACTAGCCACATTACTTTGCTTTCAGGCGCCATGGAGCGATTAACAATTGCGACAATAGTTGCCATACTCATAAAGATCAAGACAATAATCCATAAAATAGGGGCCATGCGCCCTAAATAAAGAAAGAGACCAAAAACAAGAGAAAGTTCAAGTAGCATAATCGAAAGACTAAAGCCATACTTGGACATCAACAATTGAAATTTCCTATATTTCATATCCCCTCCTTGATATTTTGAATGCTAAAAACAGGTAATTGATACTAGTATAACTCAGGTATTCGACAGAAGGCAAGTATTTATGATCATTTTTCTGACTAAAAGCAAAAGAGACCGAAAAATCCGGTCTCCTCCTAGTCTATTTTGATAAAACGATTTGATCCGATGGGTCTCTATCCATATCATCTACAACGATTTGATTCCCGTTTACAGTGTAAATTTTAGCATCATCGCCAATAATCATGCGTTGATTTGTTGCATCAAATGTAACCTGTTTGACTTTCTGATCCCCGTCAGATTCGAGCTCAGTCCATGTACCAGTAGTTCCAGTTACCACTAAAGTGATACGGTCTCCGTCATCCTGACCAGTATAAGTTCCATCAATATTAGTTGGTTGGGCTGTAACTGTATTTTGTGAAGAACTTGTTGCTGCCTGGTTGCTATTTTGTGTTGAAGATGAAGCAGCAGGTTGCGATTGCTGAGTTTGTTGTGTTTGCTGTTGAGCTGCTGGTTGTTGAACCTGTTGAGCTCTCTGTGAACAAGCTACTAAGAGACTAAGACTTGCTAGAGAAGCAAGAGAAAGTGTGAATGTTTTTAATTTCATGATGAACTTCCTTTCTTCTACCAATTTAGAGCAATTTTCTTCTAACTGGCAGTTCCCCTAGTATAACAAGTTCAAAAAAGGAGGTCAATTTATCTGCTCATGCTCCTGTAGGTGACTCCGTACTTCTGATATAAAATAGAGAGACCCTGTAATGAACAACAAGTCCTGCGCGTCTGCCCTTGCTTCAAAACTGCTAATAAATTCTCGGTAAGAAAAAATCACATCGTAACCTGTTACATCCGTCTCATCTAAAGAACCTTGATAGTCAAAACCAGTCACCTTGAGTTCCACCTGAGGCAAATTTTCAGTCAGATAACCCAGCATCCCTTGATAATCCTTACGTTTCAAGGCTCCAAATAGGATTTGAGGACGATAACCTTCCTGCTCTTTTTCTTTGATAAACTCCACCAGGCGAGTCAAGGCAGGAAGATTATGAGCACCGTCCAAGTAAATCTGCGGACGAATACACTCCAAACGGCCAGCCCAATGAGTCTTCTCCAATGCCTGCCTTATAGCCTGCCCATCAACAATATCCTTCCATTCTCTCATAAAGAGAAGAAATGCTTGTAGCGCCAAGGCCGCATTTTCCTGCTGATAGGCTCCTTCCAATCCTATTTTCAGATGTGGAAAATTCCCCAAAGAACTTGAAAAATCACCCTTTAGCATTGAAAAATCTTGACCTGTCTGATAAAGGTCAACAGCTAAAGATTCAGCTTTTTTCTGACAAACAAGCCTAGCTTCTGGAGCCAGCTTAGCAACCACTGCCTTCTTACTAGCCTTGAAAATACCAGCTTTCTGCTCTGCGATTGCTTTTAGACTATCGCCCAAGGTCTCCTGATGGTCAAGCCCAATGGAGGTGATGACAGCAATCTCTCCAGTTACCACATTGGTCGTGTCAAGTAAGCCACCAATTCCCACTTCTAGTAGAACCAAATCCACCTCTTGCTCCCTAAAATAGAGGAAAGCAATCAAGGTCAGCAATTCAAAAAAAGACAACTGGTCATGAGTTTGCAGAAGCGTCTTTTCCATCTCCTTGACCTGCTCAGCTAAACGGATAAAGTCTGCATCAGCTATTGGTTCCCCATTAATGCAGATTCGGTCATTGATGGAGACAATATGAGGGGAGGTAAAAGTCGCAACTTTTTTGCCATGTCCCATGAATAACTCTCTCATAAAAGCAATGGTAGAGCCTTTCCCATTAGTTCCTGTCACATGGATAATAGGGTAAGACTTCTCGGGATTTCCTAACAAATCCACCGCTTGTTGCATTCGGCTCAAGCCTGACCGAAAATTCAAACCAATCCGACTATGAAGCCATTCTTCTACTTCAAACATATATATCTCCTTGACAAAAATCCAATCAATTACCGCGACAAAGCATGATGACTAATAAAAACAAGGTCAGGATTTTCGTCCCGACCTCTTACCTGGTTAGCTAATAACTAGCTACTATAAATTTTAACGTGGGGTAAAAACGTCCACTGGATGGTCCAACTCTTCCAATTTCTAGGAGTTGGGGTGATACAGTCTCCCAGACTGCCTGCTCTTTCTTTTTTCTAAAAGCAGGGCTAAAAACGTCCCCCGGACTTACCAGCTCTCTTTTGTTTCAAGGAGCTGGGGTAAAAATATCCCCCGGATATTTTTACTCCTCCATAAAACTATTGAAGACTTCTTCAATCATGTTCCATTCGTCTTCTGAGTCTTCTGGGATTGGTTGCAATTCGCCTTCTGTTCCATCTTCGTTTTCGATGAATGAGTAAGCTTGGATTTCAACTTGTCCGTCTTCGTCTTCTTCTGCGTTAACTGGTACTAGAAGAACATAGTTTTTACCAAATTCTTCTTTTCCGTCAATGGTCAAAAGGATTTCAAACAAGGTTTCGTTTCCTTGCTCATCTACTAGTGTGATTAGTTCACGTTCTTCGTGTTCGTGGTTATGATCGTGTGACATAGCCTCTCCTTATATTAAAATTTTCTATCTAAATAATTTTGTAAAATCAGCTGAGCTGCTAACTTATCAATGACTTTCTTGCGCTTATTGCGACTGATATCTGCTTGTTCAATCAACATACGCTCTGCAGCAACTGTTGTCAAGCGTTCATCTTGATAATCTACTGGTAAACCAAAAAGCTCTTCTAGCTTTGCTCCGTAGGCTTGACTAGCTTCCACGCGCGGTCCGCTTGTATTGTTCATGTTTTTAGGCAAACCCACTACAAATCGTTCCACCTTGTAAGTATCAACCAACTCCTTAACGCGGTCAAAACCAAATTGGCCTTGTTCCTCATTAATTTGGATGATTTCAAGTCCTTGAGCTGTAAAACCGAGTGGATCACTAATAGCCACCCCTACCGTTTTCGAACCGACGTCCAATCCCATAATTCTCATAGGTTATAGATCGACTCCTTGTCCTTTAAGGTAGTAGCGGACCAATTCCTCAACGATTTCATCACGCTCATACTTACGGATTTGATTTCGTGCATTATTATAACGAGGAACGTAGGCAGGGTCTCCACTCAATACGTAACCTACGATTTGGTTAATTGGGTTGTAGCCCTTATCGTTCAACGAAGCATAGACATCAGTCAAAGTTTCGCTAATTTCTTTTTTATTGGAATCGTCCAGTTTAAAACGTACTGTTTCTTCAGTAAATCCCATTCTAACACCCTCTTTCCTTAGAATAGTACCATTATAGCATAATTCCTTACCTTCTACAATTCATGCAGTCTATTTATTTGGATTTTCTACTGTTCTGTCGCACCATTTGCCAGTCTGTCTGAAATATATTTGCTTGGTTCATTCTTCAAGAGATTTTCTAAACCAATATTCTTCAGATATTCAGTCTGAGAAGCCTTCTTGACATCCAAAGCTTGAAAATCATAACTGGTCGTTGTTTGAAGTTCTGTTGCACTCAATAATTTGGTTTCAAGCTTAAAGCCTGCCAATTTACGTGCTTCTATAATAGATTGATCCTTATCTTCCGCCTCAAGAAGAGCTTTTTGAGTTTCCTCCACTCCATGTTGGTCAATGTAGGTCTTCAACTCATCAGATACTGGACGTTTTTGTTGAATGGTTAGGCTCAAAAAAGTCTTGTCTTTGTATGTAATGGTTTGGGTTTGCTGGCTACCATCATCTGACTTTGGCAAGACCAAAGTCTTGGTCACAACTGTATTCTTCTCTGCATTCTCAATAACTGGCAATGCCGACTGAAGCGTATCCTTTTCTGTTTTTGTAGCTGTTGCAGTTTCTTTTTTCTGCCCACAACCAGCCAGGACAAAAAGGAAAGCTAGACTAACAAGAACAATTTTTTTCATTTCTTTCTTCTTTCTTTTTCAGATTAAATCAGATTAAAATAGAACAAGACTGAGAATTGCTCCCAGCCTTGATGTTTATAGAGCCGCACGCAAACGTGCTTCTGCATTTTCTACATTACGGACAGAGCGTGGTAGGAAGGCACGAATATCGTCTTCCTTATAGCCAACTTGCAGGCGTTTTTCATCTACAAGAATTGGGCTCTTTAAAATTCTCGGTGTTTCCATAATCAGATTGAGGACTTCATTGACACTCAAATCTTCAATATCCACTCCAAGGGCTTTGGCATAGCGATTTTTAGATGAAACGATGCTGGCTATTCCGTTATCTGTTTTGGTTAGAATATCCAGTAATTCTTCTCTCGTAATTCCTTCTTTACCAAGGTTTTGTTCTTTATAACTTAACTGGTGGGCATTGAGCCAGGTTTTTGCTTTTTTACAGCTAGTACAACTTGAGACTGTATAAATTTTAATCATGTACCTACCCCTTTCGCTACATGTTACTATCAGTTTAGTCTATTATACCATAAAAAACATCCGACTTGCGACCTATTTTTAAATTTTTTTGACTTTTTTCGTCATTTTCGTACTTTTTTCTTGACAAAATGAAATTTACAGCCATTCTTTATATTTCTTGATATAGATTTTTTTCACAACTGTCACGCTAATCATATACAAAGTAATGATGAAAAGTAAAAAGATGAAATAAATCGGTTTTAAAGGAGTTAAATGGAGAAGGCTAGCTAGTGGACTGTAGGGAAGGAAGGTCACAAAGGCTGCAGCCAATAAGGTTGTCACAAGGACTAACCAAGCTGGACGACTTTGTAGAAAGGGAATTTTAGCTGAACGCAGCATATGGATAACCATAGTTTGTGACCACATAGACTCGATAAACCAACCTGTCTGGAACAAGACAATAAAGCCTACGGCCGACTCTGCTCCATGAACATAGGCATGACCTGTCGTCATGGGTACAATGATAAAATAGAGCAAAATAAAGGTCAAAATATCAAAGGCAGAAGATATCGGCCCCATCCAGACCATGAAACGTGTGATAGACTTGGCTTCCCAGGTATGCGGATTTCTCAAAAAATCTTTGTCCACCTTATCAAAAGGCAAAGCAATACAAGACAAATCATAGACTAGATTTAGGATAATCAAATGGACTGGTGCCATTGGTAAAAAGGGTAAAAAGATTCCAGAGACCAACAGGGACAAGATATTCCCAAAATTAGAACTCACTGTCATCTTGATATATTTGGTCATATTTGCATAGACCTTACGACCTTCAACAAGTCCTTTTTCAAGCACCATGAGATCCTTATCAAGTAGGATAACATCAGCTGTTTCTTTGGCAATATCTACTGCTGTATCAACAGAAATCCCCACATCTGCAACTTTCATAGAAGGAGCATCATTGATTCCATCTCCCATATAGCCGACAGCATGACCATTAGCCTTAAATTGCAAAATAATCCGTGCTTTTTGGTCAGGAGAAAGTTTGGCGAAGACGGTTACCTCCTCTACAGCTTGGGCCAATTCTTGATCACTCATCTGATCAATTTCAGACCCCAACAGCATCTGATTGATATCTAAACCAACCTTTTCACAGACGGCTTGGGTAACTTTTTCGTTGTCTCCCGTTAAAATCTTTGTTTGAACTCCATGTTCTAACAAAGCCTTAATTGCTGGTGCTGCAGATGGTTTAGGAGGATCTAGGAAGGCTAAATAACCAGTTAGAATCATATCCCCTTCATCATCAACTGTATAGGCATGACCTTCCCTCAAACCAGACTTATAGGCCACTCCCAAGACACGCAAACCTTGTTGATTGAGTTGTCGGACTTCCGCTAATATTTCTTCTCTAATAGCATATGTCAAGGGAGTAATCACTCCTTGATATTCCGCATGACTGGAAATCGTCAACATTTCCTCTAGGGCACCTTTAGTTACCAAACTAACAACTTCGTGTTCATCCTTGACGATAACACTCATCCGTCTACGTTCAAAATCAAAGGGCAATTCATCTATTTTTTGAAAAGTTTGAGACAGATTTTGCAAGAGGGCGTGTTCTTTGGCTTCCTTTTCAGTCCGTTTGATAATGGCTCTGTCCATCAAATTTTTCAAGCCAGTTTGAAAGTAGGAATTGAGATAAGCTCGTCTCAAGACGGTCAAATCCAAGCGTCCGTGGATATCCAAGGGATATTCTAGAACGATTTCGTCTTGGGTTAGAGTCCCTGTCTTATCTGTACATAAGATATCAATCGCCCCTAAGTCCTGTATGGCATTGAGTTTCTTGATAACCACTTTTTCCTTGGCCATGATAATGGAGCCTTTTGCTAGGCTAGCGGTAATAATCATAGGAAGCATCTCAGGTGTCAATCCAACACCAACACTCAAAGCAAATACGCCAGCTTCTAACCAATCTCCATCTGTCAAGCCATTAGACAAGAAAACGATGGGCACCATGACCAACATCAAGCGAATCAAGAGCCAAGAGATACTGTTCATCTCTCGTTCAAACGAAGTGGGCTCGTCGTAGGTGTTCAGAGTCTGCTCGATGGCCCCCATCATGGTATCATCACCAACCGCCAAAACCAAGGCCTTGGCACTACCAGATAATACATTGGTTCCCATAAAAGCCAAGGATTCGGCTTCTAGCAGACTATCAGATTGTTGAACTGTTACCTTGGTCAAGGCCAATTTTTCAACAGAATCACTTTCGCCTGTCAAACCCGACTGTTGGACAAAGAAATCGCGCGACTCAAATAAAAGAAGATCTGCTGGAATCATATCTCCAGCGCTTAATTTAACCACGTCACCTACTACCAAGTCATCGATAGGTACTTCTTGGATTTCTCCTTGACGAATGACAGTCGCTGTGTTGACAATCATTTTTGAAAGATTGGTGGCTGCCTTATCACTGCGGAGTTCTTGGACAAATCGAATGCCTCCAGAAATGAGGACTAGGACAACGATGATAATGGAAGTCGTCGGATCTTCTTGACCTGGTTTTGCCAACCAGACATTGGTCACTAAGGAAATCACGGCGATGACCAGTAAGATGATTGTAAATGGATTGATAATAGATTCGTAAATCTTTTTCAAAATCGAATCTTCTTGACCTTTGGTAATGGTGTTTTCGCCATATAGGGCACGATTTTTTTCGACTTGTTCCTCTGTCAAACCGTTTAAACTGGTATGATAAAAAGTTAGACTCTCGTCTAAAGGGACTTGAATAGCTGTTGCTAATCTTTCTTTTGTTGTTTTCATTGGTTTCTCCTATCTGTATGAATAATGTGTTTCATACACAGAGACCAATCACTTTATAAGGGCAGAACGACACAAATCAGCGATTGGCTGTGTATGTGCGGTTCCGGATGGTCGTCAATTTGCATCGTCTGTCTCCTTTCTTTGTTTTAAACAGTAGAAAATCCCACCATAAAATGGCAGGATTAAAAAACTAATTATCTGTTTTTCGTTCAAGCTTTAACTCCATAGGGCAATGAAATGAGCTTAGTCTTGGCCTTCGCGACCAGAACTGTTGACCAACGAGTAGTGTCTCCACTGCTTTGCGGTAGTCATCCGTATCCCTATGGTAGCCTCACCTACCGTTTTCGTTTTTCAGTATAAACTTTTAAAATTTAAAAGTCAATCATTTGAGTTGTTTAACTCTTAAATGACTATCAACTCTTTTGGAGCCAGGGTCAACAATTCACAACCTGTTTCTGTAATCAGAATATCATCCTCGATACGAACACCATATTTACCTTCAATATAAATACCCGGCTCGTCTGTCAAGGCCATACCTGCCTTAATAGTTTCTGTAGAAGTTTGGCTAAAGTATGGTTCCTCATGGATATCCAGTCCAATACCGTGTCCGATACCGTGGGTAAAGTAGTCGCCATAACCTGCCTCGATGATAATATCACGAGGAATTTTGTCAAAGTCACGGAAACCTAATCCTGCTTTAGCCTGGTCAATCAAGGCTTGGTTGGCTTTCAAAACCGTATTGTAAATCTCTGCTTGCTCGTCGCTAACATGCCCCAAGTAGATAGTCCGTGTCATATCACTGACATAGTGGTCATAAAGGCAACCGAAGTCCATAGTAATGGCTTCTCCTAGCTCCACTGGTTTGTGCATAGGATGAGCATGGGGTTTGGAAGAGTTGATACCGCTAGCTAGAATCGTATCAAAAGATAAGCCAGATGCTCCCAACTCACGCATGCGGAAGTCAAGGAAGTTGGCAATCTCAATTTCAGTCTTTCCTGGCTTAATAAAGTCAAGCGCATCGCGGAAAGCTTGGTCTGAGATAGAACAAGCCTTGCGAATAGCTGCAATCTCCGCTTCATCCTTAATCATACGAAGACCTTCAACAAACTGAGTTTGTGGAAGTAAGTCAATTCCTTCAAAGGCTGCCTGCATACGGTGATAATAAGAGACAGAAATCTCGTCCTCAAAACCGATTCGAGACAAGCCCATGTCCTTAACAATCCCTGCAATAACAGCCAATTCATCACGGTCAGCCACAATCTCAAAACCACTGGTTTCTTGCTTGGCTGCAATGATATAGCGAGAGTCTGTCACCAAGACCTGACGGTCACGGCTGATGAAGACTGTTCCGTTTGAGCCCCAAAAACCAGTCAAGTAGTAGACGTTTTTAAGGTTATTGATGATGATGCCATCTAGTTCTTTTTCTTGCATTTTCGCTAGAAATGCTTGTACGCGTTTATTCATGATGTAACTTTCCTTTCAAATAATGTCCTGTGTAGCTGGCTTCATTGGCCGCTACTTCTTCTGGAGTTCCTGTTGCGATGATGATTCCACCACCGACACCGCCCTCAGGTCCCAAGTCAATAATATGGTCTGCCGTCTTGATAACGTCTAAATTGTGCTCGATAACAAGGACTGTATTGCCATCATCGACAAAGCGAGCTAAAACCTTGAGCAATCGAGCGATATCCTCGGTATGAAGACCTGTCGTCGGCTCATCCAGAATGTAGAAAGATTTTCCTGTCGATCGTTTGTGAAGTTCACTAGCCAGTTTCATACGCTGGGCTTCTCCCCCAGAAAGGGTGGTAGCAGGTTGCCCCAATGTCACATAACCAAGTCCCACATCCTTGATAGTCTGAAGTTTGCGCTGAATTTTCGGAATGTGTTGGAAGAATTCCACCGCATCATTAACCGTCATATCCAAGACCTGCGAGATATTCTTTTCCTTGTAGTGAACTTCTAGGGTTTCACTGTTGTAGCGGGTACCATGGCAGACTTCACAAGCCACGTATACATCTGGCAAGAAGTGCATCTCAATCTTGATAATCCCGTCACCTGAACAGGCTTCACAGCGACCACCCTTGACGTTGAAACTGAAACGACCCTTCTTGTAGCCTCGAATCTTAGCTTCATTTGTCTGGGCAAAGAGGTCACGTATATCGTCAAAAACTCCCGTATAGGTAGCTGGATTAGACCTCGGCGTTCGTCCAATCGGGCTCTGGTCAATATCAATCAAGCGGTCTACATGCTCAATCCCTGTAATAGTTTTAAACTTACCAGGTTTGTCTGAATTGCGGTTGAGCTTCTGGGCAATGGCTTTTTTGAGGATACTATTGATCAAGGTCGACTTGCCTGAGCCCGACACCCCTGTCACCGCAATGAATTTTCCGAGAGGGAAGCGAGCAGTGATATTTTGTAGGTTGTTTTCACACGCTCCTGTCACTTCGATAAAACGACCATTTCCTACACGGCGCTCGTCTGGTACTGGAATGGCACGTTTGCCTGACAAGTACTGGCCTGTGATAGACTTACTGTTACGAGCTACCTGTTTAGGCGTACCTGCGGCGACAATCTCCCCACCAAAAACACCCGCACCAGGACCAACGTCAATCAGATAATCCGCCTCCCGCATGGTATCTTCATCGTGTTCCACTACAATGAGAGTATTGCCCAAATCACGCATATTTTTCAGACTGGCAATCAGACGGTCATTGTCCCTCTGGTGGAGCCCGATTGACGGCTCATCTAGGATATAGAGGACGCCTGATAGGTTAGATCCAATCTGGGTCGCCAAACGAATACGCTGACTTTCACCACCTGAAAGGGTACCTGCCGAACGAGACAGGGTCAGATAGTTAAGCCCCACGTTATTAAGGAAAGTCAAACGGTCCTTAATTTCCTTGAGAATAGGCCGAGCAATGATGGCTTCATTTTCAGACAGAGTTAACTGAGAAACTAGCTCCAAGTGGTCTGCGATAGACAGATCTGAGATTTCTCCGATATGTGGTCCTTGCTCACCACCTACACGGACAGACAAGGCCTGGTCATTAAGACGATAGCCATGACAGGTTCCGCAGGTCAGCTCATTCATGTAGAGGCGCATCTGAGTGCGAGTGTAATCACTATTGGTTTCATGGTAGCGACGTTTGATATTACCAATAACTCCTTCAAAAGGAATGTCGATATCACGCACGCCACCAAATTCATTCTCATAGTGGAAATGGAATTCCTTGCCATCTGAACCATAGAGAATCAAGTGCTTATCTTCTTCTGACAAGTCCTCAAAAGGCTTATCCATATCCACTCCAAAGGCTGTCATGGCCTGCTCTAGCATATTTGGATAGTAGTTGGACGAGATAGGATTCCAAGGTGCTAGCGCTCCCTCACGTAAGGTTTTGCTGGCATCTGGCACTACCAAATCAGTATCCACCTCCAGCTTGATGCCCAAGCCGTCACACTCACTACAAGAGCCAAAAGGAGCATTGAAAGAGAAGAGACGAGGCTCTAACTCTGGAACAGTAAATCCACAAACTGGGCAGGCATAATGCTCAGAGAACAACAACTCAGAGTCGTCCATGGTGTCGATAATGACATAGCCTTCTGCGATACGAAGGGCTGCCTCAATAGAATCAAAGAGACGACTACGAATGCCCTCCTTGATGACGATACGGTCAACTACGACATCAATATTGTGTTGCTTACTCTTGGACAACTCTGGCACTTCGGTCACATCATAGACTTCCCCATCCACACGGACACGAACATAACCGTCTTTCTGAACCTTCTCAATGACACTCTTATGTTGGCCTTTTTTCTTGCGGATGACCGGAGCTAAAATTTGCAGGCGCTGGCGTTCAGGTAACTCCAAAACCTTATCCACAATTTGCTCCACAGAAGAGGCCTTGATAGCTCCATGACCGTTGATACAGTAAGGCGTCCCCACACGTGCGTAGAGGAGACGCAGATAGTCATTGATTTCAGTCGTTGTTCCCACTGTCGAGCGAGGGTTTTTGCTGGTCGTTTTTTGGTCGATGGAAATAGCTGGGCTGAGACCATCAATGGCATCTACATCAGGCTTCTCCATATTTCCCAAGAATTGACGAGCGTAGGCTGACAAACTCTCTACATAGCGACGTTGTCCCTCCGCATAGAGGGTATCAAAGGCCAGACTGGATTTCCCTGAACCTGACAAGCCTGTCACAACAACCAACTTGTCTCGCGGAATTTCCACATCAATATTTTTTAAATTATGGGCACGCGCCCCATGAATGACAATTTTATCTTGCATCTTTGTTCTTTCTAGTCCATTATTGCTTACCATTATACCAAAAAAAGTGAGATTCTATTACCCAAAAGGCCGATTTTGTAGTATAATAGTACGGTGTGAAAAAATCTGAAAAATGAGAAAGGATAAGGGATATGAAACAAGTTTTTCTCTCTACAACAACTGAATTTAAAGAGATCGATACGCTTGAACCGGGTACTTGGATCAATCTCGTTAATCCAACTCAAAATGAATCACTCGAAATCGCTAACGCCTTCGATATTGATATTGCCGACCTTCGAGCACCGCTCGATGCGGAAGAAATGTCTCGTATTACCATTGAAGACGAGTATACCCTGATTATCGTAGACGTGCCGGTCACAGAGGAAAGAAATAACCGCACTTACTACGTAACCATCCCGCTTGGTATTATCATCACTGAGGAAACCATTATCACTACATGTTTGGAACCATTACCAGTCCTCGATGTCTTTATTAACCGTCGTTTGCGTAATTTCTATACCTTCATGCGTTCACGTTTTATCTTTCAGATTCTTTATCGCAATGCAGAGCTTTATCTAACAGCCCTTCGTTCGATTGACCGTAAGAGTGAACAGATCGAAAGTCAACTGCATCAATCAACTCGTAATGAAGAATTGATTGAGCTCATGGAATTGGAAAAAACCATCGTCTATTTCAAGGCCTCCCTCAAAACAAATGAGCGCGTGATTAAGAAATTAACCAGCTCAACCAGCAATATCAAGAAATACCTTGAGGACGAAGACCTACTTGAAGATACCCTGATTGAAACCCAACAGGCCATCGAGATGGCAGACATTTATGGAAACGTCTTGCATTCTATGACGGAGACCTTTGCCTCTATCATTTCCAATAACCAGAACAACATCATGAAAACCTTGGCCCTTGTGACCATCGTCATGTCCATCCCAACCATGGTCTTCTCTGCCTACGGGATGAACTTTAAGGATAATGAAATCCCCCTAAATGGCGAGCCAAATGCCTTCTGGTTAATCGTCTTTATCGCCTTTGCTATGAGTGTCTCGCTCACTCTCTATCTCATCCATAAAAAATGGTTCTAAGAGGAGTTCCTATGTCTCAGATTGATCTACAAAAATTAACAAAGAAAAACCAAGAGTTTGTCCATATCGCTACCCAACAATTCATCAAAGATGGGAAAACAGACGCTGAAATTAAGGCTATTTTTGAGGAAGTTATTCCTCAAATCCTTGAAGAGCAAATCAAAGGTACGACTGCTCGTTCCCTCTATGGCGCACCGACCCACTGGGCTCATAGCTTCACTGTCAAAGAGCAGTACGAAAAAGAGCATCCAAAAGAAAATGATGATCCAAAACTCATGATTATGGACTCAGCTCTTTTCATCACTAGCCTCTTTGCCCTCGTCAGCGCCCTCACAACCTTCTTCTCAGCAGATCAGGCTATCGGTTACGGTTTGATTACCCTTCTGCTAGTTGGATTGGTTGGTGGATTTGCCTTCTACTTGATGTACTACTTTGTTTACCAATACTATAGACCTGATATGGACCGCAGTCAACGTCCACCTTTCTGGAAATCTGTACTGGTTATCCTAGCTTCGATGTTCCTTTGGTTACTTGTCTTCTTTGCAACGAGCTTCCTACCAGCTAGCCTTAACCCAGTACTGGCTCCATTGCCACTGGCTATTATCGGAGCAGCCCTACTAGCCCTTCGCTTCTATCTCAAGAAACGCTTGAACATCCGCAGCGCAAGTGCAGGACCAACACGTTACTAAGAAAAGGAAAGAGCTATGGCATATAGTCAATCTTTAGCTCAGCAGATTCGAAAAATTCTAGCGCTCAAACTTCCTCCCCAAATTTTCGAAGAAGAGCTAGAAGAAAAGAAGCTGTTTGGTGGCCTGGCCTTTATGATTCGTGGTAAAATGGTCCTTACTATCAGTTCCAGAAAGGATGAACTGGTTATGGTCAGAATTGGCAAGGAAATGGAGAAGCAAGTTCTACCCCGAACAGGAGCTCATACTACATTGATGAGGGGGCGCCTTTATCATGGGTATATAGACTTAGATATAGAAGGCCAAAAAGAATTGCCTTACTGGATTGATTTGGCTCTCTCCTATAATCAAGAGTTGACCAAGTAACTCATATCTAGCGAGATTACTGATTAGAAAACGAAAAGCAACTGCACCAGCGGTTGCTTTTTCACTTGCTTGCCTACAAGCTTCCCTCTACCCTTTTCCCTATAGTTTTCTCCCATCTTTTATGATAAAATAGGCTCAATCAATTTCTAGGAGGAAGAAATATGGTTTCTACTATTGGTGTTGTTAGTTTATCTAGTGGCATTATCGGAGAGGACTTTGTCAAACACGAAGTGGACTTGGGTGTCCAACGTCTCAAGAACCTGGGACTCAATCCTACCTTTTTGCCTCATTCGCTAAAAGGATTAGACTTTATCAAGGACCATCCTGAAGCGCGTGCAGAGGATTTGATTCATGCCTTTTCTGATGATAGCATCGACATGATCCTATGCGCCATCGGTGGAGACGATACCTATCGCTTGCTACCCTACCTCTTTGAAAATGACCAACTACAAAAGGTTATCAAACAAAAAATTTTTCTTGGTTTCTCGGATACAACTATGAACCATCTCATGTTGCATAAACTAGGAATCAAGACTTTTTATGGCCAATCCTTTTTAGCAGATATTTGTGAATTAGACAAGGAAATGCTGACCTATAGTCTCCACTACTTTAAAGAATTGATTGAGACTGGAAGAATCTCAGAAATCCGCCCTAGTCACGTTTGGTATGAGGAACGAACCGACTTCAGTCCCAAGGCTCTAGGAACACCTCGTATCAATCATACAAATACTGGTTTTGACTTGTTACAAGGAAATGCCCAGTTTGAGGGAAAAATCCTCGGTGGTTGCCTCGAATCCCTCTACGATATCTTTGACAACTCTCGATACGTAGATAGCACGGGCCTCTGCCAAAAGTACAAACTTTTCCCTGACTTGTCAGACTGGGAAGGAAAAATCCTCTTGCTAGAAACAAGCGAAGAAAAGCCTGAGCCAGAAGACTTCAAAAAGATGTTGCGAACTTTAAAGGACACTGGCATATTCAAGGTCATCAGCGGACTCTTGGTCGGGAAACCTATGGATGAAACTTTCTATGACGACTATAAGGTGGCACTAATGGACATCATTGACAGCAATATCCCGATTGTCTATAATCTGAATGTCGGCCACGCAACTCCAAGAGCCATTGTTCCCTTTGGCGTTCACACCTATGTAGATACACAGGAGCAAGTCATTCGCTTTGATTATAACAAAAAATAAATAGTTTCTCTATTTTTGTGCTTTTGTATTGGTTTTCGTTACAATTTGTATCTGAATCTATTGCATTTCGCTAATTTCTATGATATCCTTTTGAAGGAGGTGTATATGACAAAACAAAAAATTAATCGAATCGTAGGTTCTATTGGTGCCTTTATTGGAATTATAGTATTTATTGCCTACATACCTCAAATTATCGCTAATTTACAAGGAAATAAAGCTCAACCATTTCAACCTTTATCAGCTGCAATATCTTGCTTAATCTGGGTTATTTATGGATGGACAAAGGAACCTAAGAAGGATTGGATACTAATCATTCCAAATTCAGCTGGTGTTATTTTAGGTGGAATCACTTTTCTGACTTCACTCTAACAAATATACTAGTATATATAAAAAGCTGGGAAAAATTTCTCAGCTTTTTTCTATATTCTCAGATATGCTAGCTATCTGTACACACTAATGACCACTTTTCCACGCACAATCATTCTCATGGTCATCAACTAGCCCTGCAGCCTGTAGAAAAGACAAGACGGCGACTGGGCCTGTGAACTTGAAGCCTCGTTTTTTGAGATCTTTGGCTAATTTTTCAGACAAAGGTGTTTTAGCTGGGGCTTGGCGGTAATCGGGAACATCGTTAACGATCGTTTTCCCCTCAACAAAAGACCAAAGATAGGCATCAAAAGAGTTATAATCTTTCTGCACTTGTAAAAATGCTTGAGCATTGCTCCGTGTGGCAAAAATCTTAGCACGATTGCGGATGATAGCTGGATTATCCATCAAGGCTTCCAATTCGGAGTCGGTCATCTCTGCGACTACTTGAATTTGATAGCCATGAAAGGCTTCTCGGAAAGCTTGTCGTTTGTTGAGCACCGTTTCCCAAGACAGGCCTGCCTGATAGGTTTCCATACACAACAACTCAAACAATGCTTGATCATCATGGAGGGGCTGACCCCACTCCTCATCATGGTAGGCTACATATAGAGGATTGATCATCTTGACCCACGAACAACGTTTTGTCATGCTCTGCTCCTATTTGACCAACATTTTAAGGGCCGACTTGATATAGTTCTCAGCTGTATCTGTCGTTCCTTCAAAGAATTTCTTGATTTTCTTGAGTTCGGTCGCCTTGTAGCCCAGTGCCAACATGGCTTCCATGGCTTCTTCCAATTCTTGGTTTTCAGCGCTTGCTTGCACTGCGACCTTAGCAGGAAGGTCATCTCCAGCAACTACTACCTTGCCTTCCAAGTCCAGCACCATCTGCTGGGCTGTTTTCTTGCCAATTTTAGGGAACTTGGTCAAGTAGGTAATATTCTTGGTTTCGATGGCTTGAACCAAGCCAGCATTGTCATCGGCAGCGATAATAGCAAGAGCTGATACAGGACCAATCCCAGAAACCGAAATCAGACTGAGAAAGAGTTTCTTCTCGTCCTCTGAACGAAATCCATAAAGTAGATGCGCATCCTCACGCACCACCTGATGCACATAAACTTGAGCTTCTTGGTTGACTTGTCCTGAGTAGGCATAAGGATTGGCCACATGCAGGATATAACCGATACCGTTGACTTCAAGAACAATGTATTTAGCAGTGATTTTGGTAATGATTCCTTTTAAATATTCGTACATAGTTTTCCTTTTATGCTCAATGAAAATCAAAAGCAAACTAGAAAGCTAGCCACAGCTTTGATATTGCAGATAGAGCTGACCTAGTTTGAAGAGATTTTCAAAGCGTATTCGTTTAATATTTCCCCAACTCACGGAGACTGGTGTGATTTTCCTGAATGCGTCGAAACATCTTTTCCATATCTGACTTGGTGAAATGCACCAAAACAGGACGTCCGTGGGGGCAGTTATAGGGATTATCACATTGAGAAAGTTGATAAAGCAGCTGTCTAGCTGAGTGGTCATCGATACGATGGTTGGCCTTGATAGACCGCTTGCAGGACATCATGATAGCCAGCTCTGCCCGGTATTTCTTGATAGAAACCTCCTTGGTTAAGAGCAGCATGTCGCACATTTCATAGATGCCTGATTCAATCTCTTCTTCTGTCATCCAAATAGGATGTTCACGCAGGATAAATTGATTTTCTCCGTACTCTGCTAGAAAGACGCCCACTTCCTCTAAAAGTGCCATTCTTTCCTTGAGACGGAGGGCATCATCCGCTGGAAATTCAAAAATGTAAGGCACTAGGAGTTGCTGCTGGCTCTGGTCAACATCGCCAATGCTTTCACGATATTCCTCATACTTGACCCGTTCCTGAGCCGCATGTTGGTCTATGATGTAGAGCCCATCTCGTCCCTGTGCAAAGAGATAAGTCCCGTGCATTTGTCCGAAAAACTCCAACTCTGGGAAGCTGGATGATTCTTCTCGCTCCAGCTTATCATAGGCTTTATCCAGACTGGCTAAATCTAGCTCTGGATGGTCTAATTGATCATAGTTAGCAGGCTTTCTCTCTGCAAAATGCAATTTTGCTGGCTTGGTCAGCTGATCCAAGGTTTCCTTGGCAAACAAGGTCAAGTCTTGTCCTGCATCAGTCAATTCAACCTGATAATCAGCCACCTCAGCTTGACTAGGTCTTGTCGGCTCAGTTTGCTCATAGTAGAGCGTATTTTCTTTGAGTGGAAGAATAGTTTGCTCCACCTTCTCACGATTGCGCACGGTCGATTTGGCAAGATTTTCCAAGGCATCTGGAATCAAGGTTTGTTCCTTGAGACTATTTGCAATAGCTTCTGAAACCAAGGTCATCAGTTCTTTTTCCTTGGAAATTCGCACCTCTTGCTTGGTTGGATGCACATTGACATCCGCTAGATAAGGATCGATATGGATGTGAATGACAGCCAGTGGAAAACGACCTACCATAAGCTTACTACCATAGCCGTCAAGAATAGCACGATTGAGTAAAAAGTTCTTGATATAACGGCCATTGATGAAGAGGCTGATATAGTTGCGATTAGCTCGAGTCAACTCAGGCAAGGACACAAAACCTGTAATTTCGAAATCAAGGTCAGAATTCTCAATTTCAATCATCTTCTTGGCACTCGCCAAACCGTAAATCCCTGCAATAGCTTGACGCAGTTGACCAGTCCCAGCTGTCCGCGTCATTTCCTTGCCATCACTAATCAAGCTGAAAGAAATCTCAGGATGGGCCAAACCCAGACGGTTGACAATATCAATAATATGAGACAGCTCCGCTTGCTGGCTCTTCATATACTTGAGGCGGGCAGGCGTGTTGAAAAAGAGATCCTCCACACAAACCTTGGTTCCCACAGGACTAGTCGCTGGGATGACTTCTTCAACTTCTCCCCCACGCGCGACTAGCTTGGTCCCGTGACTTGCGCCATCCACCGCAGTCAACAGAGTCAAAACACTAACAGACGCTATAGAAGGCAAGGCTTCACCACGAAAACCAAGCGTGCGAATTCGAAAGAGGTCTGCTTGATTTTTTATCTTGCTGGTCGCATGACGACGCAGAGCCAGCTCTACCTCATCGTGGGCAATTCCATGACCATTATCCGTGATTTGAATCTTCTTGAGACCTGCTTCCTCAATCTCAATGATAATCTGACTAGATCCCGCATCAATAGCATTTTCTACCAACTCCTTAACAACGCTAGCTGGACGCTCGATAACCTCTCCTGCCGCGATCTGGTTTGCCAGCACCTCTGGCAATTCAATAATATGAGACATCTTTCAGCCCCTTTCTGTATCTATTTTCCTAGAAATTGATTAGTGCTATTATACCATATTTCAGATAGGACAGAAAAGCAAGCACCACATAGGAGTAAAATCCATCCACATAGACAAAGTACCTTGCAAGGGGCTGGAAAATAGTGTTTAATAAAGGTGTACAGGAAGTGATCACAATCTTGTATAACTGAAAAGGAGAGAAATTTATGAAAGTAGAACTACAGATTAGTGAAACTTACGAAGAGGAAAAGCTGATTGTTCAAGCACCTCAGCCGACAGATAAAGTCCAGAAAGTCATCGAGTTCGCAGAAAATCTGGATCTAACAGAAAAAATCAAAGGGAAAATCGATAATCAGGTCTATCTCGTTGAGATTGGCAAGATTCAACGCTTCTATATCGAGAATCGGAAGGTTCTAGCAGAAAGCGCGAGTCAGACCTACAGCATTGATTTGCGTCTCTATCAAATCCTTGAAATTCTGCCAACCAATTTTATCCAAATTTCCCAATCAGAAATCATCAATATCAACTCCATCTCTCATCTCAAGCTCACCCCCAACGGCCTAGTAGAAATCTTTCTAAAAAATGAAAGCTTCACCTACTCTTCACGCCGTTACCTAAAAACCATCAAGGAGAAATTAGAACTATGAAAAAACAAATCTTCCACGACGCAGCTACTGGTGTCCTCATCGGTCTCATCCTCTCTATCATCTTTTCACTCATTTATGCACCAAGTACCTACGCTCCACTTAGCCCTGAATCTCTCGTCGGCCAAGTAATGACTCAACATCAAGTTCACGGTGCCCTAATCTTGCTCTACTGCACACTTATCTGGGCAGCCATTGGTATTCTCTTCAACTTTGGCAAGCGATTATTCAGCCGTGACTGGAGCTTGCTCCGTGCAACTCTGACCCATTTCTTCCTCATGCTAGTAGGTTTTATCCCATTAGCAACCCTAGCAGGTTGGTTCCCTTTCCACTGGATTTTCTATCTCCAACTCATTATCGAGTTTGCGATTGTCTACCTCATCATTTGGACTATTTCCTATAAAAGAGCATCAAAAAAAGTAGACCATATCAATCAACTCTTGGAGCATAGAAAATAGGAACTACCTAGGATAAATAAAAAGCCAAGCCGAAGCTTAACTTTCCAACTCATACAAATCTGCGATAATCGCTGCAACACGTTTGATATCTCCCAGCATACCTCGCATTTCAAAGTCAGCCAAGACAGGGAAACCAAAACGTTGACTGTATTGCTTGGCTGTCAGGCAGTATTGGTTATTAAAGTTACGATTTCCTGAACCAACCACACCAAAACACTTACTAGCATTATCACCATAGGCGATAAAATCCCCCACTGGTGTCGTCAAGATCTCGACATCTCCGTTATCAACGCCATTCCCACCTTCTAGGTAGGTCGGTAGAAAGGCGATGTAAGGGTGGTCCATTTCATAGAAATCGTGACCTTCCTTGACCAAATCCTTAATATGAATCTTTTGAACCTCAATTCCCTCGTACTGGGACAAGAGATAGTCTTTCAAGCGCGTCACAAAACTCTCAGTGTTGCCACTCAGACTGATATAAACTAAAGAAATTGTCTTCATATTTACCTCCATGATTTTATCTATAATCGAAAAATAACTACCAAGATTGTAACTTGATAGTTATTTTTTGTCAATACTTAGGCAAGTTCTTCTGTTTCCTCTTCTTCTGCCAAGGCTTTTTGTTGACGCCACATCTTATAGAAGACAAGGGCTAGGAAAAGAACATTTATGACGATATAGAAAATGCTAACGGCTTGTGAAATAACACTTATCCCTAAACGCATGGTCTCATCGTGAACTAACTGCACAGCGTCTTGTAAAGTCACATAGCCATAAATCGAACCAATAATAGCTAACAAAACATAGCCAACGTAAGTATAGTTTGCATATTGCAAATTCTTACGAATAAGGAATACAATCGCTACTACCACTAAAATAGCAGATAGCACAATCAAGGCCATATTAAAAATAGAATGAGTTGATTCTGCTACTCTATAGGTGTAATTGATGTTGTCTTCTAATTGCTGAGCACTGACCCCTGCAACTTGTTTCTGAGCGGCACGAAGGGCTTCTTTACTAGGCAAGGGACTCAACATTCCAAACAGAGACATAGCTGAAATAAGAGCAGACAAGATTAGCAAGACCCATAGATAAATCGGTTTCTTTTTCATGATAGAACCTCCTGATATTATTATTGATATTATAGCACCTTTTGTAAAGGAATACAAATTTTATAGTATAGTTTCTACCTGTTTTCGGTAGGCTTTTGGCGATTTTCCGCACAATTTTCGGAACACTTTATAGAAATATCCAACGTTACTGTAACCAACAGCATAGCAAATATCTTCAATACTGTCACTGGTTGAAAGTAAGAGTTGCTGGGCAGCCTTAATACGTTGTTTGTTTAGTAATTCTGCGAAGGTCGAATTGGTTTCTCGCTTAATCAACTGACCTAGATAGACAGGATTGATAAAAAGATCCTGACTGATATCCTTGAGCGAAAGTTCTTTCTGATAATCACGCCCAATAACTTCTAGCACACTAACCACATTTTCATTCATTCGATATTGTCCAAAGAATCGAGTCAGAGTTTCCTTAATATAAGGAACCAATTCATCAAAGGATTGAATAGCATGAATGGTTTTGACGATATCCGTCATATCATCAGCTTTTAGATGCTTAAACAAGTGAAAGACATCCATGACAAACTGGATAAAAAGCTGTTTGGTAATCGGAACACGCGGCGTATTTTCAAGAACCACCTTCTCCAAGAGGTTTAACTCTTCCACGATTTGATTGAGATTCCCCTGAATGATAACCCTATAAATCGGTTCGTAATAGGCAAAGAGACTCTCAGACTGTTTTAAATTTACAGAACCGTAAAAGAGGGCTTTCTCAGCATTCAGCTTCCAGCGTTCAAAGTGTTCTTGATAGGGAACTTCAAAGGGAGTAACGACTAAACCATCTAGGGGTTGATCAGAAATGAAAATCTGCCAATCTTGTCCTAACACATAGTAGGGAATGGTGAAAGAGCCTTGTTTTTCCTTGTATAGGCCTATCCACCAATTCTCCTTACCTCCTAGATAACTAACAAATCCAGCATCATCTAAATCTTGACTGAGGGTCTGACTTTTCTTTCCTCTCTCGCCGAGCTGACCTGCAATCTTCTCCAGCAGATTTCCCAACTCTACCTTATCGACAGGCTTGAGCAGATAGTCCACCACGCTAAGATTCATTGCTCTTTTTACATAATCAAACTCCTGATAACCTGAGAGCAGGATATAGGCAGCATCTGGTAAAATCTCTTTCATTTCCCGAATCATATCAAGCCCTGTTTTGTCGGGCATATTGACATCGGAAATGACCACATCGACAGGATTTTCCTGAACATATTCTAGGGCTTCATCGGCATGACTGGCTGTTGCGACGACCTCCATATCCCACTTATCAAAGGGAATCAAACGTTTCAGACCTTCTGTCACCATGTACTCATCATCTACTAATAATACTTTATACATTTTCTCCCTTTCTACTCATCTTGAATTGTAATACGATACTGAACACCTGCTTGCTCTGCAGACTCTATAGTAATAGCATAGCGGTCCCCAAAATAGAGCACAAAACGCTCATGGACATTGACAATCCCGATAGACTGCCTTTTTGCACTATAGCTGGCTTGGTGTTCAAAATGTCTCTGCCTTAATTTTTCTCGAATACTTGCCAGTTTTTCAACCGATATTCCACGGCCATTATCGACCACCAAAATTTCTACAAAACCATCTCGTTTAAGAGCTTTAATGCTAATCACATTATCTGTCCGTCTGTGGTCAACACCATGAGCGAAATAATTTTCTACCAGCGGTTGCAAGGTAAATTTGGGAATCTTCATATTCTCTAGTTCTGGGTCTATCTTGAAACCATAGGCAATGGACTTGGGATAGCGAACCATGCAGAGATAGCTATATTTACGGCAAAATTCTAATTCCTGTTTGAGAAGAGTTTCTCTTTCGTCAGAAATATTGTTACGTAATAGACTACTGAACTCATAAATGATATCTGCCAACTCATCTTGACTTTGCATGACTGCGTACATACGTAAAAATTCCAGCGTATTATACATAAAATGAGGATTGATTTGCGCCTGCAGGGCTCGCATATTGGCATCTTTTTGGCTAAGTTCTAACTGGTAAATATCATGGATATTCTTTTCCAATCGATCCAACATATCATTTGTAGTCTCTGCAATTAGGAGCAATTCCTGGTCCTTTTCAAGCGTATCAATGCGAAGACCTTCCTCCCCTTGAGCAATAACTTGGATAGAATCGACCAAATCCACTACCTGCTTTTGGTAATTAGCAAAGGTCTGCCTCAAAGTCAGATAAAGAATAACAATAAAGAGAAGGCTCAAGCCCACAATCAAAGCAGAGCTAGTCACTGTTCCTTGCAAAACAAAGTTTTTGGGAACTGCCACCTGAACCTGATAGCCATGAGAGGTCACACCAACAAACCAGTTTTCATGCTCCCTATTGACCCTCTCACCAATATGAAAAATCTCCGTATCAAAAGGCGATGTCACAGTCACAGCCATCGGGATATGACCTCGGGTATTGTCCACAGCATGGTATAAGATTTCCGGATCCAAGGAGATATAAACAACCCCTATCGATTGATCCGTCGCTGGGTCTAAAATAGGCACTCCAAAACTATTGGCCTCTGGTTTAAAGTCTTCCGCAAGTACCGTATGACCACCTCTCTCATTTCTGCTCGAAACATAAACTTCTTTAAAGTCCTGCAAGACGATTGCAACACCCGTTATATAGTCATTCTGAACATACAGGTCATCGATATTTTCATACAGAGAAATAGAAGTTGACGAAGCTGCTTGATGCTCCAACAGCCAATAAAAATACTCAGATGTTGATAGACTAAAGTACTTATAAACCCCTTGTATCCTGTCTTGATTGGCTACTAAATCTTGTGCTAGCTGGGCTGACTCGCGATAATAATACTCCACCTCTTCGACTGTTCGAGTGGTTACACGCTGGGCTACTCTCTGGGCTTCCTTTTCCCGTGAATCCCAGTCAGCGTAAGAAAGTAAGATTGCAAAACTCGCAATAATAATGATCATAACTGAACTGTAGGTTCGCAGAAGCGTATGTAGCCAAAACTGCTTCATTCTATTTTGTCGCCAATTTTTCATGGATGCTTTCATAGACCGGTTCCAACATATCACTGATAAAGAAATGCCACATCCCAATTCCTACAAAGAAGAGAAGAGCAGGCATATAATAACCAATTGCTACAAGTAGCACAGTCCCAAGAAGAACCTTGGCCACAGCTGCTAGGCTCATAAAGATACCAATCAAGGATAGTTTGAGATTATTTCGATAGGACAAATCAAAATAAACTTGTAATTTCAAAGATACTGTATAAGCCAAAAAGAGCAGGGCAACTACTAGGACATTCAAAAAGGTCGCAATCAAATGAACAATGGTCTGATGAGGCAATTGCACCAAGAGATACAAGCCATAGACCAAAACTAAATCCACTCCTAAAAAGCTATAGAAAATCAGGTTGCTTGAGACGAAATTTTGCTTATATAGAGACCAAGCCTCCTTCAAACTGTATTCCCGAAAGCTATAACCATGTTCTGCATATAAACTCATCAAGGTGGCACTAGCTGGCGCTAGACCAAGGATAATCCCCCCTGCTAAAGCTAATAGCCAAAAGAAGGCTGTCGCAATCATCCCTAAAAAGAAACGATTAAAGACAAAATCTAAAAATCTCCCCATGATATCCTCCTAAAAATAACTATGAAACTATTATAGCATATTTCAAGCGTTTTCAAACACATAGACTATCCATTTACAATCCCACCAAACCGTGGTACAATGAGAATTGTGAGAAAATTATTAGGAGACAACTCATGAAAAAATCTATCTTAACTACACTGCTTTTTGCAGTTCTTTACTTCCTCTGCATGGGGATTGGTGTCCTTTTGGGCAATCTCTTTGACCAAACTGGAAACATGTTTTATGCGCCTGCCTTTACTGGCCTTGTAGGCGGCAGCGTCTATATGATCCTAGTCGCAAAAGTTCCGCGATTTGGAGCCATTACCACTATCGGCCTTGTCATGGCCCTCTTTTTCTTGGGAACTAAACACGGTGCTGGTGCCTTCCTTCCTGGAATTATCTGTGGCCTCCTAGCAGATGGAGTAGCTAACCTCGGAAAATACAAGGACCAAACAAAGAACCTCCTTTCTTTCCTTATTTTTGCCTTTAGCACATCAGGACCAATCTTGCTTATGTGGATTACTCCCAAAGCCTATATGGCTACCCTTCTGGCAAGAGGAAAATCGCAAGAATATATCGACCGTATCATGGTCGCACCAAACCCTGGAACCGTCCTTCTATTTATCGCAAGTATTGTCATCGGAGCCCTAGTGGGTGCTTTGATTGGACAAGCCTTGAGTAAAAAATTGGCACAAAAAATCTGATTACTAAAAAAGAGCCACACGGCTCTTTTTATTTATGGCTCAATCTCTTAGTCAAGAAGTCTCCCAAGAATTGGATTGTAAAGATAATCAAAATGATAATGATGGTTGCCAAGATAGTTACATCGTGATTGTAGCGGTTAAATCCATAAGCGATGGCTACGTTACCGATACCACCAGCTCCAACCGCACCGGCCATGGCTGTTTCACCGACTAGTGAAATCAAGGTTACAGTCGTCACACGGATCAAATCTGGAAGACCTTCGGATAGATAAACACCTACGATATCCCAGAATGTCGCTCCGCTAGCTTGAGCCGCCTCAATGACACCACCATCTAGCTCAGCCAATACCACCTGTACTTGACGGGCAAAGAAGGCAAAGACTGCAAAAGATAGCGGTACGATAGCCGCATTTGGACCAATGCTTGTTCCTACGATTAGATGAGAGAAGGGTGACAAGACTGCCAAGAGGATGATAAATGGTACCGCACGGAAAATAGAGGTAATCTTATCCAAAATCCAAAAAACAACTTTATTTTCCAAAACACCACCCGGCGCTGTCAAGACAAGGAAAAGACCTGCCACCAGCCCCAAGAAACCTCCAATAATAAAGGAAAGAACTGTCATATAAAGAGTTAGGTAAATAGCTGTTCCCCAACCAGCCTGACCAGCCCAGCCCATTTTATAGACATTTGGTAAATAGGTTTGAATCAATGATTCCATCTTACTGTCCTCCCTTCAATACTTTTAGCTGCACACCTGCTTGACGAATGGCTTCTTGGGCACCTGCTAGCGCTGCTTTTTCACCTGACAAGACCACCACCAATTCTCCAACAGGAGTGCCATCGAGGATTTCGATATTCCCATAGAGGATATTAGCCGTTACTTGGTAATGTTTATACAATTCATTCAAAAGTGGTTCGTCTGTTGAAGCACCTGCGTACTTGAGCTGTACCAAGAGACTGTTTTCAGACAGATGTTGCACGATTTCTTGCTTCTCAATCTTGACCATAGCTTCATCAATCCCTGTGGCTGTTGAGATAAAGTCTTGAGTCAAAGGTTGTTTAGGGTCTGAGAAGATTTCAAGGACACTTCCCTCTTCAATCAAATGCCCATCCTGCATAACTGCCACACGATTGGCAATGTCTTTGACAATCTGCATTTCATGCGTAATCAAGACAACCGTCAAGCCTAATTTTTGGTTCAAATCTTGCAACAAGGCCAAAATCTGCTTGGTTGTCTTAGGGTCAAGGGCAGAAGTTGACTCGTCTGAAATCAAGATTTTTGGATCATTTGCTAAGGCACGCGCAATGGCTACACGCTGTTTTTGCCCTCCAGATAATTGTGAAGGGTAGTTTTCAGCACGATCCGCCAAGCCAACCAAGTCCAACAACTTGGCTACTTTAGCCTTCTTTTCTTCCTTGCTGAGTCCAGAGTGTTTAAGGGCAAAGGCTACATTCTCCTCTGCTGTCTTCTGGCTCATCAGGTTGAAATGCTGGAAAATCATCCCGATATCCTGACGTTTACGACGCAACTGCTCTGCCGTCAAGGTCACCTTGCCATCAAAAATCACATCATCATCAATAGTAATCTTCCCTGCAGATGGTTTTTGCAAGAGGTTAATCACCCGTACAAGGGTTGATTTCCCTGCTCCAGAATATCCTACAATCCCGTAGATATCCCCTTCTTGGATGTGAATGGTCACATCCTTGACCGCTGTGATGATTCTCTTCTTCTGGTGAAAAGTCACATCGATCTGATCTAACTTGATAATATCTCTACTCATAGCTTCTAATCAGCTCCTCTACTAATTCAATATGGGTGTAGTAATCGGCGATTCGCACGTTTTCATCTCCACCATGGTCTCGGCTATTGGCATTTCCTAGACCGAAGGCCACCATTGGCACCTCTAGGGCATCAAAGACCGTATGCATAGGCCCTGTCCCAGCTGTAGTCGGCAAGACTGAAACGCCCTGTGGATAGAATTTCTTGGCCAACTCGATTACATTGAGAATGGCTGGCGCGCTCATATCGCTGCGATAGCTCATCTCTCCCAAGGTATAGTATAATTCTACCTTATCAAAGCCATTTTTGTCTAGCTGTTTCCGAATTTTTTCCAGAACATCATGCGGTTCTAGGCCAGGAACCAAACGAACTTCTAGCTTAGCGCTGGCTTCTGCTGGCAAAATCGTTTTAACTCCTTGCCCTTGATAACCTGACTGAATCCCTTCGATATTAAGGGCTGGTTCGAAAAAGAAACGTTTTAGAAAGGCTGCACGCTCCTCTTGTAAGAGAGGCAATTCCAAACCATAAATCTGGCTGATTTCCCCTGGATTTCGTTGGGCATAGGTATCCACCAAGGCCAATTCACGTTCATTTGGCTCTTGTACTTCTTCGTACAAGCCTTCAACCAAGATACGGCCATCTGCAGCTCGAAGAGACTGTAAGGCTTGAAGGAGGTACCAGGGAGCTGATTCCACAACCCCACCATAACTCGAATGGATATCGACATCAGCACTTTTCACCTTGGCATCAAAGGTCACAATCCCCTTATTTCCACCAGAAATTTCTAGCTGTTCCAAGGCATTTTTGGTCCCTTGTTCCCAGACCAATAAATCCGCCCCACGGAGTCTATCCGCATGTTTTTCCAAATACTTATCCAGATCTGTCGAAGCCGATTCCTCCGCACCCTCCATGATAAAACTGATATTGACAGGCAGGTCATCGTGGTGCTTCATATATTTTCTCAAAGCACTCAAACGAGCTGTGATATGACCCTTGTCATCGTCAACCCCACGCCCATACATAAAGCCATTGCGGACTGAAAGAGTAAAAGGATCTTCTGTCCACACCTGATCCCCATCCGCTGGCACAGTGTCATAGTGGTTATAGAAAATCAGGGTCTTGGCATCTGGACGCGAACTCTTGAAATGCGCCATGACAAAGGGCGCCGTATAGCTCTCATCAATCTCCACTTCAGCCCCAACACGCTTGAAAATCTCACCCAGATAGTTGGCAACTTCTTTGAGACCCACCTGCTGGGCAAAGACTGATTTCTTAGAAATCAAGGTACGCAAAACCTCAAAATAATGCTGGGCTACATGATCCTTTTCAAATTTTTCAATTTGTTCTTGTTCGCTAGGAAAAACCATATTCTCTCTACCTTTCTATGAACTACTTTTTCTGACAATCCCTGCTCTATACAAAAGCAAGAGGTGGAATTCTCTCTCCCACCTCCCTGTTTCTTATTACCAAACTGGTTGATCCAAACCGTCTGATGTTTCTTCGATAACTTTTTTCACTTCATCTGTATGGTAAGCTGCAACAACTTTCTTGATAGCATCAGCCTTAGGTGATGATTCCCAATCTTTTTTCGCAACAATGATGTTGTACCATTGTTTTGAGTTTTCATCAGCTTGTTCTTTGAAGAGTGCTTTCTTGTAGTCCAATTTTGCTTCTGTAACGAAGGTATTGTTTACAACGGCAGCGTCAACTGATGACAATGAACGAGCTGTTTGGCTAGCGTCCAATTCAGTGATTTTCAAGTTCTTTGGATTTTCTTTGATGTTAGCAACTGTTGCAAGGGCAGTTCCAGAAACATCCAATTTAATCAAACCAGCTGATTGAAGCAAGTAAAGCGCACGGCTTTCGTTTGTAGCGTCATTCGGTACAGAGATTTCTCCGTTTGCTGGGATGTCTTCTACTTTAGTGTACTTGTTGTCACTTCCATTCAAACCTGAGTAAAGACGGATTGGAGAGATGTAAGTATCTGCAATGGCTACAAGGTCTTTTCCGTTTTCTTTGTTCCAGTTGTTCAAGAAGTTATAGTGTTGGAAAGCGTTCAAATCTACTTCGCCATCAGCAGTTGCCTTGTTTGGTTGTGAGTAGTCTGTGAACTCTGTAAATTCCAAGGTAATGCCATCTTTTTTAACCAATTCTTGGATTTTGTCCCAACGTTTTTCTTCAGAACCGCTACGGTTAACCGTTGCGATTTTGATAGTTGTTGCATTGTCTGCTTTCTTTTCTGAGTTTCCGCAAGCTGCAAGAGCCAAACCTGCGACTGTAGCAAGGGCTGCTACACCAAGCCATTTTTTGATTTTCATGATTCTTTCTCCTTAAAAATAATACCGTACTAGTATCTCACAATTTGTTTTATTTCACAAATTGTTATTAGATAGTCAGATATATAGTTTAAAACTATATCCCTAAAGACTCAGAAATCACCCATCTGAATCAGAATGGATGACTTCAAATAATTATTTAATATCAGCTTCTGCTGGTAGGTAAGTGTCTCCGAAGAATTGTTTTGACAATTTTTCAAGAGTTCCGTCTTTGTAGAGTTCTTTGATGCGTTTGTCTACAAATGTTTTCAACTCATCTTGACCTTTAGCAAGAAGTGGGTAAACGTACGGTTGTTGGTCACTTGGAAGTTCGATAACTTTCAAGTTGTCCAAACCTTGGTTCTTGATGACTGTTTCAACACCGATTTTATCAAAAATCTTGTAGTCAAATTGGCCATCGCTCAAGCGTCCCATGATTTGTTGGAAGTCTGCTCTAGTGTAGTTAAGGACAGTTGGATTATCCGCATGTTCTGTGTTGTATGCTTCCAATTGTTTAGCTGAGGTTGTTCCTTGAACGACTTCAGTAGATTTTCCACCGATATCATCAAGAGACTTGATGCTAGTGTCGTCCTTCTTCACAACAAGAACGTTAGGGTTTTTAGCAGTTGGCGCTGCGTAGAGGTATTTCTCTGCACGTTCTTTGGTATAACTGAGGTTGTTAACGGCCATTTGGTAACGATCGCTATCAAGTCCTGGGAAAATCCCTGACCACTCTGTCTTTTCAAACTTGACAGTATACTTGTCTGAGTCTTTAAAGATAGCACGAATAAGCTCAATCTCGTAACCTGTCAATTCACCATTTTCTTCATAGATAAATGGTTTTGGTGATCCGTTAGTTGCTACGATGATTTCTTTCTTGCTAGCTGCTTCTCCTTCTTTCTTAGCACCACCTGAGCAAGCTGCTAGCACACCTGCAGCAACAAGCCCTAGGGCAGCAAGAGATGAGTATTTAACGATTTTTTTCATGTCATTTCCTCCAAAATAGAATACCTTATTATCTTATCAGAAAAAAAGTAATTATGCCATTATATGATATTTATCTCTGTGATAGATTTTCTTTATAGCCCATTTAAAATAGTAAACGCAGGACGGCAATTAAGACAACTCCAAAGAGAACTGTTCCGACTAGATTGCGGTATCGAAAGGCTACCCAAGCGGTTGGAAAGACTGCCAAGAAGTCTAGCCATTTAATTTGAGGAAGACTCCCAACCTTGCCTGTCACTACACTTGAAAGAATCAAGGCAAAGATAATAGAAACGGGCAAGAACTTCAAAAAACGCTCAACGATCGCAGGCAAGCCCCTATACTTGACCAAGATGAAAGGAATCATACGGGGGATCCACGTCACCAAGCCAGAGAAAATAACTGCTAATAAAAGATACTTACTGACCATCTAAAACCACCCCCATTGTACAACCTAGCAAGGTCGCAAACAGAACAGCTAGTGACTGAGACACCACTGTCAAGAGCAAAAAGAAGGACACCGCAACAACTGCTAGAATAATAAGCAGATTGCGGACAGGGATCCGTCTTTGCATAATCTGGAATTGCGAAGCAAAAATGCCGATGAACATCCCAACTAGGGCAAAATCTAAACCAAAGATTTCTGGATTTGGCAATAGGCCACCTAGAGCCGTTCCGACCACTGTTCCCACAAACCAAGCCACATAGCTGTTGAGATTGTTTCCATGCATCCACATAGGATTGACCTTGTCTGTATGGGCCAATTCTCCCATTAAAACACCATAAGTCTCATCCGTCAAGATACTAGACATACCGATATTGTGCCAGAGACTAGTATGACGGAAATAGGTCGACGCATGTAAGCTCAGCAAAAAGAGACGCAAATTAATCAAAAAGACCGTCATAGCAATAGCTGCCACAGGCGCCTGAACCGCAATCAAGGCCAACATGGCAAACTGGGCACTCCCAGCATAAACAAAGAGGCTCATTAAGCCCATCTCAACAGGTGTCACATAGGGCGCACCGATAATCCCACAGGCAAGGCCAATACTGACATAACCAAGGGCTGTTGGCATAGCCGCCTGCGCCCCCTCCCAAAATCCTTTTTCTTTCATCTTTCTCCTCATATTGTCTTAATAAGCGGGCTGAAAAGGCTCCAGCCACAGCATGGACTATTATAACACATTCAGGAAAGAGAAAAAAGTCTGCTGATTGTAATCAGACAGACTCCATTTTATTCCATCGTATCAAAAGCGAGACTTGGTTTGGCATTGAGGTCCAAGCCTTGCTTATATTCTTTTTCATTTTAGATTCATCCATTATACGATGTTATACCGTATTTATAATGAATCATATCTTAAAAATACCAGACCACACTATTCCCTGCTTGTATTTGGCTTCTTTCTTTTGGACAATTTTTGCTAAATCCAACAACTCTGTCGGCGGTTCACCTTTAAAGCCCAATAATTCTTTAGAGACGGCAAATGAGAGACGTGCAGCTAACAAATCTTCACTAGTACTAGAGAACTGTTTCGCTGTTTCTAGCAATTTCTTCCTAAAGTCTTCCGTCAAGCTAATTTCTTTATTATTGTACAGGGAATGAATTAAAATTTGTAACTGACTTTGCTTTTCCATCGTTTACCTCATTTTATCTAGGACGCCAAGTTTCACTTTTAGTCCAGCCATTTACAGCATGCTCAGAATTAAACATATACTGTCCGAATTCTCATCTATAAACCACTTCTACGACTTAGAATTTGCTTTAAGTACTTTACAAGGACAGTATAACACAGAAATTTGCTTATTTTAAAAAATCGCATATTTGACATTTTTTCTCATAGAAATGTCATTTTTGCGATTGTTTGTTAATCGATAAGCTCTTTGTATTGTTGCAAACGCAATTCAAAAAGGGCTGTCAATTGTGGATTTTCTAATACTTGCAGAGATTGGATAAAGTGTTCAATCTCTTTTTGATTGCTTCCTTTGGTTTGAAGAAAAATCTGCATTTTCTTTAAAAACTGCCACAATACTTTTTCAAAAACATCGTATGGACGGAGCATGCGCTCCAGCTCAGCTTCAAAGATTGGAATATAAGAAAATAGCTTGCGCTCCATAAGTTCTGAGATGATATTAAGATAACCACTTTTCATATACCATCGATTGTGTACTAACTCTTTAAATTCTTTAGATTTCTCAATTAAAGCGGTTGATAAAAATATCAAATCTTGATTGCTTAGGAAAGGCATGGTATTGCAAAAAAGATAGAGTTCAAACCAGGTCCAAGATTCGATAGCATAGAGGTAGGTCGTCAAAAACTCCCTATCCTCCTCTTCTAGTGGGTAGCTTTTATCTAGTGAATGGATGGCATCTTTGATTACAATAGCATTCAAACGACAATAGGTCTGCGCCATCTGTTCTTGCTCGACTTCCTCCAACAGTTGCTCTAAGCCAGCAATATCTTGATGGGCAAAGCGATCCACAACCCTTCTACCAATTCGCATATGTGGGGATTCTTGATAGTTGTTGAGCTTGTGCCCAAACTCATCAAAATTCATATTGATTCCTTGGATGGCTAAGATCAGCTTGTCCGCAGATAACATAGACTGCCCTAGTTCAAACTTAGACAACTGAGAAGCTGTTAGTCCAGCACAAGCCACATCTGACTGCTTGAGCTTTCTCGCCAAGCGCAATTCCTTGTAAAATTCTCCCAATTCCATTCTCTCAATCATCTGACCACCTCCTATTCTGTATATATTATATCATTATTTTTATAGTTTTGTCAAAATATTCTGACATTTAAGAGAACAAAAAAGCCAGCCTTAAGCTGACTCTTTATTCCATGGTATCAAAAGCGAGGCTTGGTTTGGCATTGAGATCCAAGCTTGCAAAATTTTCTTTGTTCCACTCGCTGACGCTGGCATAGGCAATCATACCTGCATTGTCTCCGCAGAGGCGAAGTGGAGGGATGATGACCTTGACATCTGTGATTTCGTCTGCTAGACGTTCTCTGAGACCTTTATTGGCTGCCACACCACCTGCCACGACAAGGGTTTTAACAGGGTATTTCTCCAAAGCCTTCTTAGTTTTTGCCATGAGAATATCCATAACTGCTGCTTGGAAGGAAGCACACAAATCCTCCGTTGACAAGCTTTCTCCCTTTTGCTCGGCATTGTGGTGAAGGTTGATAAAGGCAGATTTCAAACCTGAGAATGAAAACTCCAGATTATCTTCCTTAATCATAGCACGAGGAAAATCATAAATATCCTGCCCCTGATGAGCTAGCTCATCAATCTCACGACCTGCAGGATAGGTCAAGCCCATGACACGGCCGACCTTATCATAAGCCTCACCAACCGCGTCATCTCGCGTTTCCCCAACAATCTTGTAGTCACCAGCCTCAGAAACATAAACCAACTCTGTGTGTCCACCGCTGACCAAGAGGGCTAGCAAGGGAAACTCCAAAGGCTCCACACTTTGAGCTGCCATGAGGTGACCAGCCATGTGGTTAACAGGGATAAGTGGAAGTCCATGTGCCCAAGCAAAGGCCTTAGCAGCTGACAAGCCAACTAGTAAGGCTCCAACTAATCCTGGCCCATAGGTAACCGCAACAGCTGTCACGTACTCTTCCGTAATTCCTGCTTCTGCCAGAGCTTCCTCGATACAGGCTGTAATGACCTCGACATGGTGACGACTGGCTACTTCCGGCACTACGCCACCGAAACGTTTGTGGCTCTCGATTTGACTAGCAATGACATTGGACAAGAGCTGGTCGTCGTTTTTCAAGACGGCGACACTGGTCTCATCACAGGATGTCTCAAATGCTAAAATATATCTATCCTTCATCTATTTCTCTCTTCATGATGATGGCGTCCTCGACTGGGTCATGGTAGTAGGCCTTTCGCTCAGCGATGACTGCCATCTTTTTTTTCTTGTAAAATGCTTGCGCTCGTTGATTTGACTTTCTGACTTCGAGGAAAATCTCCTTATCTATCGGCAATTGAGCAAACAAGGCTGACGCAATTCCCTGACCCTGATAGGTTTGTTTGACAGCGATTTGCAGGACTTCTGCTTCAAAAAGATTCTCCTGTACAGCTAGAAATCCAATCACTTCGGCCCCATCATAAGCCAAAGCATACCAAGTCTGGTCTTGAGCCAGGTCTGCTTGGATTTGTTCCAGCTTCCAAGGACTGACTGAGTAAACAGTTATCATAACAGCGTAGATGGCTTGAGCCAGATCAGGTTGCTGTTGAGTTCGTTTGATTTCTATCATAGGCGTTTAATGTAGGACTCACCAGACTCGGTGTGGTTCTTGAGCCAGTTTTCCTCAGCCTCAACACGTTTGAGGTAGTTCGGCACAAAATCATGCAAGGAGTCTGCTTCCTTGTCCCAGGCCAAAAGAGCAAGATTGGCTGCATTTGGCAAGGTTTCTTTATAATTAGTCCTTGGCAAGTGTTCTTGAATCTGCTCCACAAAGGGGCCGACTTCTCCGACAAAGGTAACCTGACTAGCACCCTTGATTAGCTCAATCACTTGCTCAAAGGGCAGGTGTGCTTCTGGCATGACAGGTTTAGCATTTTCATAAAATCCTGCATAAACATTATTGCGACGCGCATCCATCAAAGGGACGAACAAACCTTCTTGTTGGTAGGGCACCAGAGCCAAGAGGCTCGACATCCCAACCAACTCAATGTTCAGAGTGTGAGCTAAGGTCTTAGCAGTTGCCACCGCAATTCGCAAGCCTGTGTAGCTACCTGGTCCTTCAGCCACCACGATTCGATCCAAGTCCTTGGGTGTCCAGTCCAAACTTGCCATCAAAAAATCGATGGCAGGCATGAGGGTAATACTGTGATTTTTCTTAATATTAATAGTCGTCTCAGCAAGAACCTGCTTATCCTCTAAAATAGCGAGAGAAAGAGCCTTGCTGGACGTATCAAAAGCTAATACTTTCATAACACATTCCTATCTTTTTGTCTGCTTACTATTATACTACAAAAGCTGGCACATGGGAATTTTCTTTGCCCCCAAACAAAAATGCCTATACTTAGGCCAAAAACTATTCGCAAATAAGATTCAAAAAAAATTTCACTTTTCCTTTTCTTTTCCGAATATAAAGGTGAACAAGAAAAAAGGAGGAAAGTTCAATGACAAATTTTGACGTTCTTGACAATCAATTTTTATCCCTATCTGAAAATGAATTATCAGATATTGATGGCGGTCTCGCTCCCTTGATTATCTTTGGAGTAGCAGTATCTTGGAAAGCTATTGCAGGTGGAACAGCACTTGTAGGTTCTGGTTTGGCAGCTGGTTATTTTTTAGGAGGAGATTAATATGATGAAAGGTTTGAACAACTATCGTGAAATTACTAATAAGGAATTGCAAGAAATCAAGGGTGGTTTTGGTGTAGGTGTTGGTATCGCTTTATTTATGGCAGCTTATACCATTGGGAAAGATCTCCGTAAAAAGTTTGGTAAGTCATGCTAGATAAAAGACACATTTTTAGAAGGATAAATTTTATTATCTTTATCTCTTACAGTTTGCTCAGTATTCTCAATGATTTAAACATTACTACTATCCCTTTACCATTCGATTTATCTGTTTGTATTGTTTTATTTTTATGTTTCAACTCTATTTTTGAACAGAAGAATTATTAACATAAAACTAATAAGCTCTGAAAATTCCATTGTCATGTCATTTTAGAAAAATGCAAAGATCACCTCATCTTGATAGATGGGGTGGAATTTTCGTGTCGTAAATCTACTATCACTATATCCCCAAACAAAAATGCCCCAGCATGAGCAGGGCATCTAAGCATTTAATCCAAAGTAAAATACCAACCAAACGACATAGGTTACAAGGAGAAGAAAGATCGAGTAGAGAGTCACAAAGGTAATTTTCCACAAGAACTTGCTTTGTCGTTGTTCTAGTTTTGCAAACAGAAGATTCCCTCCATAAACGCAAGCAACAAAAACGATAAAAGCTAGCAAACGAACTCCTATCGCAAATTCAAACAAACTAATCATAGGGCAATCTCCTTGACTTAAAAACTATAGGGAATTGTGACAAACGATAAATTCCACTTCCATTATCAAGATAACATATTTTCTCTATTTTTGCAAACGCTTACTAAAGAGATCGCCTCCTAACTTTCTCGTTTCCGTCTTTTACTAATTTTTCATTTTATGTTATAATTGAAACAATTGTAACGAATCAAGGTCAATCTAGACACAAAATGGAATGAAATCAAGCAAATCTCTGCTAAAAGTTTGGAATAAGCTGACCTGTAAAATAGAAAGGAACTATATGATTTACAAAGTTTTTTACCAAGAAACAAAAGAACGTAGCCCACGTCGTGAAACTACACGCGCACTTTACCTAGACATCGATGCCAGCTCAGAACTTGAGGGCCGTATCGCTGCTCGCCAACTTGTCGAAGAAAATCGCCCAGAGTACAATATCGAGTATATCGAACTCTTGTCTGACAAATTGCTAGATTACGAAAAAGAAACTGGCGCCTTCGAAATTACGGAGTTCTAATATGGCCTATACTCTTAAACCTGAAGAAGTCGGCGTTTTTGCCATCGGTGGTCTGGGAGAAATCGGGAAAAATACATACGGGATTGAATACCAAGACGAGATTATCATCGTCGATGCTGGGATTAAATTCCCAGAGGATGACTTGCTAGGTATCGACTATGTCATTCCTGACTACTCTTACATCGTGGACAATATCGACCGCGTCAAGGCTGTCTTAATCACACACGGACACGAGGATCACATTGGTGGGATTCCATTCCTGCTCAAGCAAGCAAATGTCCCTATCTATGCTGGACCGCTTGCCTTGGCTTTGATCCGTGGGAAACTCGAAGAACACGGCCTCTTGCGCAACGCCAAACTTTACGAAATCAACCACAACACTGAGTTGACCTTTAAAAATCTCAAGGCAACTTTCTTTAGAACGACTCACTCTATTCCAGAACCTTTGGGGATTGTCATTCATACTCCTCAAGGGAAAATTGTCTGTACAGGTGACTTCAAGTTCGACTTTACTCCAGTTGGAGAACCTGCGGACTTGCACCGTATGGCAGCCCTTGGTGAAGAAGGTGTTCTCTGTCTTCTGTCTGACTCAACAAATGCGGAAGTGCCAACCTTTACCAACTCTGAAAAAGTCGTTGGCCAGTCCATCATGAAGATTATCCAAGGCATTGAAGGACGTATCATCTTTGCATCCTTTGCCTCAAATATCTTCCGTCTCCAGCAAGCAACTGAAGCTGCTGTTAAGACTGGACGTAAGATTGCGGTCTTTGGTCGTTCTATGGAAAAGGCCATTGTCAACGGAATCGACCTTGGTTACATCAAAGCTCCTAAGGGAACCTTTATCGAGCCAAATGAAATCAAAGATTACCCTGCAGGCGAGGTTCTGATCCTCTGTACAGGTAGTCAGGGCGAGCCGATGGCAGCCCTCTCTCGTATCGCCAACGGAACCCACCGCCAGGTACAACTCCAACCAGGTGATACAGTTATCTTCTCTTCAAGTCCAATCCCTGGAAACACTACTAGCGTCAACAAGCTAATCAACATCATTTCTGAAGCTGGTGTCGAAGTTATCCACGGTAAGGTTAACAATATCCATACCTCTGGACACGGTGGCCAGCAAGAGCAAAAACTTATGCTCCGCTTGATTAAGCCTAAGTATTTCATGCCAGTCCATGGTGAATACCGCATGCAAAAAGTCCACGCTGGACTAGCAGTGGATACTGGTGTTGAGAAGGACAATATCTTTATCATGAGCAATGGTGATGTGCTTGCCCTTACTGCAGATTCTGCTCGTATCGCAGGTCATTTCAACGCCCAAGACATCTATGTCGATGGAAATCGTATCGGTGAAATCGGCGCAGCTGTCCTCAAAGATCGTCGTGATCTATCTGAAGACGGTGTCGTTCTAGCAGTCGCAACTGTTGACTTCAAATCGCAGATGATTCTATCTGGTCCAGATATCCTCAGCCGAGGCTTTGTCTACATGAGAGAGTCTGGTGACTTGATTCGCCAAAGCCAGCGTATCCTCTTCAATGCAATTCGTATCGCACTGAAAAACAAGGATGCTAGCGTGCAATCTGTCAATGGTGCCATTGTCAACGCTATTCGTCCCTTCCTCTATGAAAATACCGAACGTGAACCGATCATCATCCCGATGATCCTCACACCAGATGAAGAATAATACTCTTCGAAAATCTCTTCAAACCACGTCAGCTTCGCCTTGCCGTATATATGTTACTGACTTCGTCAGTTCTATCTACAACCTCAAAGCAGTGCTTTGAGCAACCTACGCCTAGCTTCCTAGTTTGCTCTTTGATTTTCATTGAGTACAAGTCAACAAAACAGCCCCGTCTTCGGAGCTGTTTTTCTCTATGCTTTCTTTTCTTGATTTTTAGAAATACTACGATTTTTACCTTCAAGATACACCATCAAAATAGAAATATCTGCTGGGTTTACTCCCGAAATACGGCTGGCTTGGCCGATGGTTTCTGGATTGATGAGTTTGAACTTCTGACGGGCTTCCGTCGCGATAGAATCAATGTCATCCCAGTCGATATTGGCTGGAATGCGTTTTTCTTCCATGCGTTTCATCTTGGCAACCTGATCCATGGCTTTGGAAATATAGCCTTCGTACTTGATTTCTGTTTCAATCAATTCGATAATCTTGTCATCCAAGTCCTCTGCAGCTGGTCCGATGAAGGCCACCACATCTTGATAAGAAACTTCTGGACGGCGAAGGAATTCCTTGGCTGTCACTGCATCTGTCAACGGCTTGAAGCCCATCTCCTCAACCTTGGCATTGGTTTCCTTGACTGGCTTGAGTTTGATACTGTCTAGGCGCTTCATCTCATTTTCAAATTGATTTTTCTTGATTTCAAAGCGAGCCCAGCGTTCATCGTCCACAAGGCCAATCTCGCGTCCCATCTCTGTCAAACGCATATCGGCATTGTCATGACGGAGAATGAGACGGTATTCAGCACGACTGGTCAAGAGACGGTAGGGTTCAATGGTTCCCTTGGTCACCAAGTCATCAATCATCACTCCGATATAACCGTCACTGCGCTTCAAAATCAACTCAGGTTTACCTTGGATTTTCAGAGCCGCGTTGATACCAGCGATAATCCCTTGGCCAGCTGCTTCTTCGTAACCTGACGTTCCATTGGTCTGACCAGCAGTGAAAAGACCTGAGATTTTCTTGGTTTCCAGAGTCGCACGCAACTGATGAGGCAAGACCATATCGTACTCAATGGCATAACCTGTTCGCATCATCTCTGCATTTTCCAAACCTTTGATAGAATGAACAAGTTCACGTTGCACATCTTCAGGCAGACTGGTTGAAAGACCTTGAACATAGACTTCTTCTGTATTGCGCCCTTCTGGCTCAAGGAAGAGTTGGTGGCGTTCCTTGTCCGCAAAGCGCACAATCTTGTCCTCAATCGATGGGCAGTAACGAGGTCCCACTCCCTTGACCACACCTGTAAACATAGGCGCACGGTGGAGGTTGTTTTGGATAATTTCATGACTGGTACCATTGGTGTAGGTCAACCAGCATGGAACTTGGTCTTTGACATAGTCCTCATCACGTGAAGTGTATGAGAAGTGATTTGGCGCTTCGTCTCCTGGCTGAATCTCGGTCACATCGTAGTTGATAGAAGAAGCCTTGACACGTGGAGGCGTTCCTGTCTTGAAACGACCAATTTCGAGACCCAATTCCTTGAGATTGTCAGCAAGGTTAATAGAAGCGAGGCTGTGGTTAGGACCTGATGAATACTTAAGGTCTCCAATGATAATTTCCCCACGGAGGGCTGTCCCTGTCGTCACGATAACAGCTTTGGCAGCATATTCTTGATGAGTCGCTGTACGAACACCGACAACCTTGCCATCTTCCACCAAAATCTCATCAATCATGGTCTGACGAAGGGTCAGATTTTCTTGATTTTCAACCGTCTTGCGCATTTCCTTAGAGTAAAGCTCCTTGTCAGCCTGCGCACGAAGGGCACGGACAGCCGGCCCCTTCCCTGTGTTGAGCATCTTCATCTGGATGTAAGTCTTGTCAATGGTCTTGGCCATTTCACCACCAAGGGCATCGACTTCACGCACGACAATTCCCTTGGCAGAACCACCGATAGAGGGATTACATGGCATGAAAGCCAGCATTTCAATGTTGATAGTCGCAAGCAGGACCTTACAGCCCATACGGCTAGCGGCCAAGGAAGCCTCGACCCCAGCGTGTCCCGCACCGATTACAATAATATCGTATTCTTCTGTAAAATTATAAGTCATATTTCTCTCCTATTCCTCAAGATGAATGTGTCTTAGTTGGCCGTCCCAATCTGGCAGGGCTATTTTTAAAAAGGCTGGGACTAGATTGATACCCTCAAGCTTGTCTATGTCAATCCATTCACAGGGCTGCGATTTTTCATCTTCCTGCATGGTCAATGGGGCATCTTCAAGCAAATTCACTAGATAATGAAACTCGATATTGTGATAAGAAACACCGTCCTGTTCAAAACGATTTTCAACTACAAAAGCTAGTTGCCCAGCTTGAGCTTTGACACCCAGTTCTTCCCTCACTTCGCGGACTACCGCTTCTTCCGTTCTTTCATTGACTTGGATCGCACCGCCAATAGTATAGTACTTGCCCTTATCTTTGGTGACTAGGAGCTTGCGGTTTTGAAGAATCAAGGCTGTCGCCCGAACACCAAAAACTGTATTTCCTACTTTTGTCCGAAAGTCTTGTTGAGTCATTCTTGTCCTTTCCCTTAAACGACACAAAAACAGTCAAAACTCCAAAGAAGTGCAGGACAAAAAAGCCTGCAACATCCATGAGCTTTGACCATCATTTCTATTGCTTTTATTATTGTAGCAAATTGAGAAAATTTGTCAATCTAAATGTACTGACAAACTTGTCCATCGCGGTAAGCATTGTCAATCAAACCACCACCTAGACACTCTTCGCCATCGTAAAAGACAACTGCCTGTCCTGGTGTAATCGCGCGTTGCGGTTCTGCAAAGATAACCTCTGCCTTATCTCCTTTGACATGGACGGTCACCTTAGAATCAGGCTGACGGTAGCGGAATTTAGCCGTACATTCGAGCGTAAACTCCTCTGGCATTTCACGAGTAAAGTGGACTTGACTGGCTTCTAGGCTGGTTGACATGAGCGAGTCATGGTAGAAACCTTGGCCGACATAGAGAATATTCTTGCTTAGGTCTTTTCCGACAACGAACCACGGCGCGTTGTCACCACCGTGTTGGCCACCGATACCGAGACCTCCACGCTGACCAATCGTATAGTACATAAGACCTGCATGCTCGCCCATATCGCGACCATCTACAGTCATCATGCGACCTGGCTGAGCTGGCAGGTAGTTGCTGAGAAAGTTTTTAAAGTTCTTTTCTCCGATAAAGCAAATCCCTGTCGAGTCTTTCTTCTTAGCAGTCGCAAGGCCTGCTTCTTCTGCTAGTCTGCGAACTTCAGGCTTTTCCAAATGCCCCAGTGGGAACATGGTTTTTTGGAGTTGTTCTTGCGAAAGTTGGCTAAGGAAATAGGTCTGGTCCTTGCCATTGTCCACACCACGAAGCATGTGAACAATGCCATCCTCATCACGCGCCACTCGAGCATAGTGCCCAGTCGCTACATAGTCTGCACCCAAGGTCATGGCATAGTCCAAAAAGGCCTTGAACTTGATTTCCTTGTTGCACATAACATCTGGATTTGGTGTACGCCCTGCACGGTATTCCGCTAGGAAATACTCAAAAACGCGGTCCCAGTACTCTTTTTCAAAATTGACAGAGTAGTAGGGAATGCCAATCTGGTCTGCCACCGCAGCCACATCCTTGTAATCTTCGGTCGCCGTACAGACGCCGTTTTCATCTGTGTCGTCCCAGTTCTTCATGAAGATACCGATCACATCGTAGCCCTGCTCCTTGAGAAGAAGAGCCGTCACCGACGAATCAACACCACCACTCATCCCCACGACAACACGTGTTTTAGAGTTATCACTCATGGTAAGTCTCCCATCTATTCGTTTATTCACGATTGAAGGTCGTGTGTGCTTCACGATTGAAGGTCGCTTGAGCAGTATTCATTATAACACGCTTGGTTAGAGAAGACAAGAAAGAGGCTGATAATCTGACAGCCTCTGATATTCTCTTTCACTAACTACCTTTTATAATTTAAGTCAAGTTAGAAGATTTTTGACAACATAGCTACATCCCGTTTCACAATTCAATGATACGATGACATTGTTGAGCTACATAAGCATCGTGGGTCACGATAATGACTGTTTTCCCCTCTCTATTCATCTCTAAGAGAAACTTCAAGACCAAATCTCTATTTTCAGGGTCCAGCGAACCTGTCGGTTCATCGGCTAAAATCAGCTGGCTGGGTTTTAAGATGGCTCTAGCCACTGCAATTCGTTGTTGTTCGCCACCAGACAACTCGGAGACCTTTTGGTGCAAAGTAGCTGGCAAACCTACTCTCTCTAAAATCTCTTCCACCTTTTTGAGCTTGTCTTTCTTGGACAATTTCACATATTTCAGCGCCAGCATGAGATTGTACTCGACCGTTTCATCATCAATCAGGGCAAAATTTTGAAACAGATAAGAGATATGTTCACGGATTATTGTTTGTGACTTGGCAGAATTAACCGCTAGATTTGTCTGACCAAAAATCTCATACCGTCCGCTATAATCACCATCTATCAAACCTAATAAATTTAACAAGGTTGACTTACCACTACCACTTTTTCCAACGATGGCAACCAAATCTCCCTGATCAATCCTGAGAGACAAGTGATCCAAAATCACTTTTTCTCCAATGGTTTTGGTAATATTTTCTAACTCAATCATAAGATGCCCCCTTTCAATAATTCTACTAGACTTCTTTTCTCCATCCTAGAAGCCAAGACTAGCACAAATAGTATATCCAGACATGTAAAGCCTGCAAACAGCAGGAGTGGCAAGAGCGCATGGGCAAAGAAAATCAATACTAGAAGAGGGAGACTATAGCCCAACAAGAGCAGAACTAGAAGAGGGCGGTAGCGATCGACCAGTTTCCACCCCATAAATTTCTTGGTAATGATGTCCCTGCGCTTCAATAAGAAAGTTGTTACTAGTAAGAAGTAGGAAATCATCATGCTAAGGAGACCAAACAAAGCAAAGAGTATATTAAGATTTCGAACTGCATCTCGATAAGAATCTACTTTCTCTTGTTGAATGGCTTGAAGCGATGAAAATTTTAAATAATTCCCATCTGATAATTTCTCAACTAACTCCGTAATCACTTTTTGATTTTGTTCTGTATTTTCAACTTTCATAGGATTGTTTAAACCTGTCGTTGACAAGCGAGTCTTTTCTTCCCACATCATGTCTTGATCATTTACCAGACTAATAATTGGATTGTGGAGGTTTTCCTTTCGCTCATTATTATAAGGGAAGAATGACCAATCTCCTTCATAGTAGGCAATCTCTACATCCATATCTTCTATCCTTTGCTTTTGCTGATCTTCATACCTCAGAGAAAGATAGGCGATGGATTTTCCCAAGAACTGATTCTTACCTTCTTGTCCTTTATCACTGGCTGGCATTAAAATAACTTTTTTAGTGCTGGTATCTGGTAACTTGAATCCCTTGCTCTTTAGAAAATTGCTATTAGCATAGTAAACATCTACCTTATCAGGCAGTTGGTACTGCTGTACTTGTTCAGCTTTGATGACTGGTTTGATAGGAAGACTCGCACTTCGCACATAATTTACTTGTATTTTTGCTAGCAAATCTTGATAAAATTGGTAGAAATAATCTGTAGATTTCCCTGACCCTGCTAGCTCTTCTTGCCACAGGTTATCATTGAGTTGGAAGGTTTCTAAGGTCAAGTAATTCCCTTGGCTTACCCACTGTTGCTGATAAGCAAGTTCTTTGTTTTCTTGTTCTAGACTTCTGCCTACCCCAATCAGTAAGGCCGTCAGTAAAATAGTTGTCCCTATTTTCATCACATAATTGAAGATGAGACCAAGTTTGACAGATGAAAAACCTTTCAACATGGAACTAACTGTCATTTTCTGAATCATCAGGTAGGTCAGCCAACTGATGAACAAATACAACTGTAAAAGCAGAAATTGGGATAAGAGTAAACTTGGGAACAGAAGTTTTGGCCTGTAGTCCAGCACTAAAAATAGTCCCAAGTCAATGACAAGACTTCCACCCAAGAGAAGATAAAAATTAGTCTTTACAAAACCAGCTAAAATCGCTCCGCTTTGAAAACCAAGTAACTTTTGAACCCCCACTCGTTTCATCTCCATCATCGGCTGATAAACTGTTACTAACACAAGAAGTAAAATAGCCAAGACAAAAACAATGGCAGATAAAAGCAAATCTCGATTTATGACTTCCACTGCACTTTTATAGGTAGGCTCTAGCAAGGTAGCCTGGTCTATCTTGAAAAAATCGCTCCATTTCTGTACAATCCTATCCTTATCCATCTCTTGTGTAGAAGTTATCGTATAGCGACCATTTAAACTACGAGATGTATCCTTGATATAGGTTTGAAAAGTTATAAGCTGAATAGGCTTGGCTTTTAGAAAGGTCGGAATCGTACCAAGTTTATTAGAAATTTCTTTATTACTGTAGACTCCTTCACCATCTGTGGTAAAATCAAGAGAAGAAATCCCAAACTCTTGGTAGGGGAAGGTATCTTTATCAAAAACACCAGACTTGATTACCTCATCACCACTGTCTGTTTTGATGATGGAGACCTTGTACTCCTTTGATACATCCTCAAAAAATCGAAGAACAGACGCTGCAGGTTCGTTAATATCTTTCAAATACAAATCCAAAGAATCTACAGTCTTTCCCATTTCCCGAATCCGAACTGCTTCACGTGTGTAGTTTACATTAAAAACAAAAAAAGTGGTACACAGCAACAGCAGAAACATACAAAGATGACTGATTTTTTTCATAGAGATACCTCCCGTGAAGAGACTAAACTGGGAAAAACTAACTTTCCAATAAAGCCACACAGTGATTCTCTCAGCTTGATTATGTTCAAGGCTGAAAACACTATGTGGTTTTTGAATGTTTAGAGGTTAATTTTTTGAGCAATTGTCAATCAGAATGTCCGTTTATCTGTCAATAACCCGAGAAAATCTTGTCGTTTCAAGTCGGAGAAGTGTTTGGTAGAAAGACTTCCTTTTTGAAGTCCATCATCTCTAACCTGCAAATAATAGCTATGTTGGCTTGTTTTAATTGTCAAAAAATCGCCAAATATAAAAACTCTTTTCCAGTTGCGAATCTCAAATTCTTTCATCTCTGATTTTGGAATGCGGATAAGTCCTTGTCGCAAATCACGATGGTGCTCACTTGTGAAAGTCATCCCATTCCCAAGATTTCTTATCAGTAGTTCATCTGGAGTCACCATCACCAGCGCAATTTTAGTTAAGAAAATTTCAACCGTTGGTGGTAAAATCGCTAGATTAAACCAAGGGTGTAAGTAGCGATAAGCTAAGAAATAGTTAGGTTCCTCACCCAATCCTAGTTGTTTATATAAGGTCTTGACTTCACTATCTAACCTCGCTTCAAAAGACACATCTGAATGCTCCTCTTCCTTCTTCTGATTAAAATAACGCATCCAGACTAGGAAACCTATAAAGACTAGGACAAATATTCCTGATAAGAGATATTTTAAATTGTAGTTCATCGCTTAACCTCCTGATTTATCGGTTTAATCTAATCAACATAGGGTAGGGACGACTTATATTATGGTATATTGAAGTTAGAACAACAACTACATTAAATTTAGCTAAATTAGATGAGGTAACTTTAGCTTATTAACTTTAGTAAGCAAGAGAGAGTCTTATTTTTTCTTTTTATCATTGAAAAAATAAAAAATAAAATTTTCAGTCATCAGTGTTACAATAAAAAGTTCAATTAAATCAGTTAATTTTATCCTCATCCTAAACCAAATAATATAGGCTAAGATAGTGCAAACCGTTACTGTATATTTTATTGGTTTAAACATTTTAAACTATACCATGACAAAGTAGCTAAAATTGCCGCACCAGAAGTTTTTACGGTAGATTTTAATACCAATTTTGCAATCTTTGGCCACGCTTTCTTTTGAATAAGTCCTGATAGCCCTCCCAGACCTCCACCGAATATATCTGTTAATAAATTTATTCCTAAAAAGTCTATAGTTGAATCCATCATACAACTCATCCAACTCCTAGAATAAAAATCAGACTTCATATTCGACAGAACTATATCTGTTTCCTTTGGATCCGATAATATTCGAATTCCCTCCGCTATATAAGGAGCTTGTGCTTTACCATAAGTCTGTTGTAAAGCATCCATATCAATCACTCGATTACCATTTTCATCCAAGTAACTAGCAATTTCAAATAAATAACGAAATTCAGATGCTATTTCTCTTTCTTCGGAAGTCAATTGAATACTAGGTGATGAATTGTCATCCGCATAAGCCACAAAGCTAGGTATTGACACTGCGCTCAACATCGTGATAATCATCAACAAACTTAAACTTTTACTCAATCTATTAAACATCTTTCTACCTCCAGTCTATCGGTTATTCTATTCAATTGTCATAAAAGCAATTTAAAAATATAATTTTAGTTCCCCTATTATACATTATTTAAAAATAATCCATTGGACTCACCTTCCTTCTTTATTAAAAACGAACTCATCACATCGGCCATTTCCATGGGAAAACCGTAGCAATGCTGAATAAGAAAGCAAGAACAACTAAAAAGCGAAAAACTTTTTTATTCATACTTTTTTCCTCCTATCTGTATTTTGTATCTATAGTATACCTCTTCTTTACTCTATTTTAAAATTAGTTAACTTTTTTCACACATTATTTTAGCTTTCTTTTTTACTATTCCTGTTATTATGATAAAATATTTTTAATAGGATTTTATTATTTGTTAACTTTTTTCACGAAAAGGAGAAAATTATGCGTTATGATTTCGGAAAGGTCTATAAAGAAATACGCGAGTCAAAAGGATTGACCCAAGAAGAGGTCTGTGGAAATGTCATCTCAAGAACCAGCCTATCAAAGATTGAAAGTGGCAAGGTAACTCCCAAATATGAAAATATGGAGTTTCTTCTTCGGCAAATCAATATGAGTTTTGAAGAGTTTGACTATATCTGCCATCTCTATCAACCGAGCCAACGAACAGAAATCATGCAAACCTATCTCAATATGAGCTCAATCCTAGGGACTAGTGAACTCGAAAAACTATTTCAAAAATGCCAAAACTATCTCAAGACCCATCATGACCTCCCTATAGAAGAAATCAGGGATATGCTGGAAGTTGTCATTCATATCCGTCAACATGGTACAGAGCAACTATCAGACCAAGTGAAACAGACTATCAAAAAGCTTTGGGAAAAAATTGAAAAACAAGACACATGGTATGAAAGTGACCTAAAAATCCTCAATACCATCCTTTTCAGCTTGCCCATTGAACACCTCCATCTCATCACTGGAAAAATCTTGCAACGCTTAGAAGTCTATAAAAACTATCAACATTTATATGACTTGCGAATGACAATTCTATTAAACCTTTCCACACTCTATCTATACAATCAAGATAAAAACATGTGTAAGCAAATCTGCTACACTTTACTGGAGGATGCCAAAAACAAGAAAAGCTACGATATGCTTGCTATCTGCTATGTCCGTATCGGGATTTGTACAGACGATTCTAAACTTATCCAAAAAGGTTTCTTACTTCTAGAGTTAACCGAGGAAACTTCTATGCTGTCTCATCTCAAAAAGGAAGTAGAGACATATTATCAACCGAAGAAAATATAAAAAGTCGAGGGATTTCCTCGACCTTTTCATATTATTCTGTTCGTTAATTCTTAATACCAGCCGTTGTTAAGCCAGAAGTTTTTAGCGGCTGTCCATGAACCGTAACGTCCTGCAACGTAGGCATCTGCTACACGTTCTTGGTTTTCTGCTGAGTAGTCACCGTTCAAGTATGAATCTGTCAATTGGTAACGTCCGATGTAACGTCCGTTTGTAGCTGTGTAGCTACCGCCTGATTCTTTTTGAGCAATCCATTCTTTAGCTTCTGCTTCAGATCCGCTTACAGTTGCAGCTGGTGTTGAAGCTTCTGTTGATACAACAGTTTCTTCTGCTACCGCTTCGCTTGCCACTGGAGCTTCTTCTGCTACTTCTGTAGTTTCTGCTACTGGAGCTGAAACAGTTTCATCTTGAGCAGCTGGTGCTGCATAAGTAGTTGGCGCTGGTGTTGTAGCAGGCGCTACAGGACCATCGATAACCAACTCTTGACCAACATAAATTAAATGAATGTTGTCAATGTGGTTGTTTTCTGCCAATTTCTCAACAGTTGTATTGTGAGTTTCAGCGATTTCTGAAAGTGTATCACCTTCTTTAACTGTGTAAGTTGATGATTCTTGAGCAGATACAAATGATGGAGCAAATACTGCAAACAAGGCAGCTACTCCTGCAAGAGTTGTTTTAATCTTTTTAGTTGTTGATTTCATATTTGAAAATTCTCCTTCTTTCTATAGTTCTATCATACCCTTTAAATATTACCGTTTCTTGACACTTTTATGTAGAAATATTACAAAATTATTTTTTATTTCCCTAAATAAGCTATTTTTTGTTACAAAAGATGCTTTTTTATGATATTTGTAGTGTAAAAAGGTTTTCATCCACAATTAAAGCCAAGACCTTCATTCTTTGATATAATAGAGATAAGAATTTTTATAAGGGGAAACTGATGAAATCACTTCGTTTTCAATCTGTCTTTGATATCATCGGACCAGTTATGATTGGCCCATCTAGTAGTCATACCGCTGGGGCTGTTCGTATTGGGAAGATTGTCTCTTCCATTTTTGATGATACTCCGACAGAAGTCGAATTCCAACTTTTTAACTCATTTGCCAAGACCTATCGCGGTCACGGAACAGACCTAGCCCTTGTTGCTGGTATTTTAGGCATGGATACAGATGATCCTGAAATCCCAAACAGCCTGGAAATTGCCCACAAGCGCGGCATCAAGATTGTCTGGACCATTCAGAAAGACAGCAATGCCCCTCACCCAAACACTACTAAAATTACCGTTAAAAATGCCCACAAGACCATCAGCGTGACGGGTATTTCTATCGGTGGAGGAAATATTCAGGTCACCGAACTCAATGGCTTTGCCGTTTCTCTCAATATGAATACACCGACTATCATCATCGTTCATCAAGATATTCCAGGTATGATTGCCCTCGTAACAGAGGCCCTTTCTCGCTATGATATCAATATCGCCCAGATGAATGTCACTCGTGAAAAAGCTGGTGAAAAAGCTATCATGATTATAGAAGTCGACAGTCGCAACTGTGATGAGGCCATCGAAGAAATTCGAAAAATCCCTCATCTCCACAATGTCAATTTCTTTAAATAGGAGGAAGCATGTTTTATTCTATCAAAGAATTGGTCGAGCAAGCAGATCTGGACTTTCAAGGAAATGTCGCAGAACTTATGATTACAACAGAGTTTGAACTGACAGGTCGCGAACGTGAAGAAGTCTTCCTTCTCATGGAACGCAATCTGGAAGTCATGAAAGCCTCTGTCCAACTTGGCCTCAATGAAAATAAATCTCGTAGTGGCCTGACAGGTGGAGATGCTGCCAAATTGGATCACTACATCAAAAACGGAAAAACTCTGTCAGATTACACGATTCTCTCTGCTGCCCGAAATGCTATCGCAGTCAATGAACACAATGCCAAAATGGGCTTGGTCTGCGCTACTCCGACCGCAGGAAGTGCTGGCTGTCTCCCTTCCGTTCTCACTGCTGCTATTGAAAAATTAGACCTCAGCCACGAGCAACAGCTAGATTTCCTCTTTGCTGCGGGTGCCTTTGGACTAGTCATCGCAAACAATGCCTCTATCTCAGGTGCTGAGGGTGGTTGCCAGGCCGAAGTCGGTTCTGCCTCTGCTATGAGTGCTGCCGCCTTGACTCTGGCTGCAGGTGGAACACCCTACCAAGCTAGTCAGGCTATTGCCTTTGTCATTAAAAATATGCTGGGCCTCATCTGTGACCCTGTTGCCGGCTTGGTCGAAGTTCCCTGTGTCAAACGCAATGCCATGGGAGCTAGCTTTGCTTTCATCGCAGCAGACATGGCCTTGGCAGGTATCGAATCTAAAATCCCTGTGGATGAAGTTATCGATGCCATGTACCAAGTGGGTTCAAGCATGCCAACTGCCTTTCGTGAAACAGCTGAAGGTGGACTTGCTGCCACCCCTACTGGTCGTCGCCTCCAAAAAGAAATTTTCGGAGAATAAGCTTATCAAATAGGAGAAATCATGACCTCTATCTCAGCTATCTTTTTCGACCTGGATGGAACCCTCGTTGACAGTTCTATCGGGATTCACAATGCCTTTACCCATACCTTTAAGGAGCTAGGAGTGCCTAGCCCTGATGCCAAAACGATTCGTGGTTTTATGGGACCGCCCCTCGAAAGTAGTTTTGCGACCTGCCTGCCCAAAGAACAAATCGCTGAGGCTGTCCAGATATACCGTTCTTACTACAAGGCAAAAGGCATCCATGAAGCTCAACTCTTTCCTCAGATTGTAGACTTGCTTGAGGAGCTATCGAGCAGTTATCCACTCTACATCACCACGACAAAAAATACTCCAACCGCTCAAGACATGGCTAAAAATTTAGGAATCTATCATTTCTTTGATGGCATTTATGGTTCCAGCCCTGAAGCACCTCATAAGGCAGATGTCATTCGCCAAGCCTTGCAGACACATCAACTAAATCCTGAACAAGTCATCATCATCGGTGATACCAAGTTTGATATGCTGGGAGCTCAAGAAACAGGCATTCAGAAATTGGCAGTCACTTGGGGATTTGGAGAGCAGGCAGATTTACTAAACTATCAACCTGATTATATCACCCACAAACCCTTAGAAATTTTGGAGTATTTTCAATAATATAGACTGGGCGACAACACCATTTCAGAAGAAAATGAGGCAAGCTTCTACATAACAAAACGCATATTACCAAGGTTCAAGACCTGATAATATGCGTTTTCTTTTTTTATTCAACGTGGGTTGTTTGATTGGCAAAGGCGATAATGGCTTGTTTCAACTCATCTCCTCTGAGAGTTCGGAACTCTTCAATCTTTTGATCGATGGCTTCTAGAGGCATGACATTAACCTTACCAACGAAAATCTTATCCATAACTTGGTTATCAACAAGTTCGGTTGATACCAAGAGTTCTTCGTAAAGTTTTTCACCTGGGCGGATTCCAACTTCAACGATTGGAATTTCACTTTCGGTGTGCCCACTTAGAAGGACCATTTTCTTGGCCAAATCATAAATCTTGACTGGTTTGCCCATATCAAGGATAAAGACTTCTCCATCCTTGGCATAAGCACCAGCATGGATAACCAAACGGCTAGCTTCTGGAATGGTCATAAAGTAACGGGTCATGCGGAAATCTGTCACCGTTACAGGACCACCTTCAGCAATCTGACGTTCAAAGACTGGAATCACACTACCACGGCTACCAAGAACATTTCCAAAACGAACTGCACAGTAGGTCGATTGGCTACGTTGGTTAAAGCCAGTGACAATCAACTCCGCCACGCGCTTGGTTGCTCCCATAACATTTGGTGGATTAACCGCCTTATCTGTCGAAATCATAACCATCTTAGGTACTTTGGCTTCATCAACAGCCTTAGCAACATTGTAGGTTCCACGTATATTGTTTTTGAAGGCTTCTTTTGGATTGCGCTCCATCATCGGAACGTGTTTGTGGGCAGCCGCATGATAAACAATAGCTGGCTTGTACTGCTCAAAGACTTGCAACAAACGATCATAGTCTTGAATATCGGCAATCACAGGTACATAATCAATCCCTTGGAATGTACGAATCAATTCATGATACACAAGGTAGATTGAATTTTCCCCATGACCGAGCAAGACAATGCGTTCAGGATTGAAGCGACTAACTTGGCGACAGATTTCAGAACCGATTGAACCACCAGCCCCTGTGACTAAGATGGTCTTACCTGTCAGTTCTGCACCCAGACGCGATTCGTCAAGACGAATTTCCTGACGGCCCAAAAGGTCTGTGATATCAATCTTCTGGAATCCTCCACCTGCTTGGTGAAGTCCCTGAACAACTGTTTCAACCTTAGGCATCTTGTAACATTTGACACCCAGCTTATTACACATCTGCAAGATACGCTCATATTCTGACGGATCCAGCGATGGAATCGCAACGATAACACGCTCGATTTGATGGCGTTTGGCTAATTCAGGCAGATCATCATATGAACCCAAAACAGGGATTCCACCAAGTTTTTGGCCCTTTTTCTTAGCATCCTTATCCAAAATACCGACAAGTTCTAATTCACTAGTTGGATGTTGGTAACTATCCATAAAGAGAGCCCCACCATCACCAGCACCAATCAAGAAGGTCCGACGGTGTTCTCCATCACCACTTCCTTTTTTGCGTCTAGAGTAGATTAACTGCCAAGTAATCCGTGGCAATAAAATCAAGAAGGTACTAAACAAGATAAAGAGAATGATGAAACGGATTGAAAAAAGTGGCAAGAAGGCATAGCAGATACTATATGACAAGATGCTGCTCGCAGTCACACCAAAAAAGATTTTCAGAAAGTCCGTAATCTTGCTGTAACGACTAATACTAGCGTTTAATCCCCAAAATCCAATCATCAATTGATAGAACAGGAAGGCCAGACTCGTATAGATAATGTAGTCAACAGGTGCTGGATTAATCAGCCCATAAAATAAAATATAAGATACAATGATGGAAACCACCATACTCAAAATATCAAATATTCCCCAGAAAACCTGCTTTTGTTGTTTATTTAAAATTTCCACCAGATCAATCACATAATCTGTTAGTTTTTTATTCATAGAAATTTACTCCTCCTTAAAAGAGTTTTACTATATTGTTATTGTAGCATATTTTAATTTATTTGGCTTATTTTTCCAAATAAATTACTGTTCCCTTGTACTCTTTCTTCCATTTAAATCCTCTAATTAAACCTACAATCGTCCCAAGGCCATAAGCAAAGTGAATGGAAAATAAAAGAAAGGGCATCACAATTAGAAATCCATTTTTATGTTTTAATAAAGTCAGCAAAGTGAGTAATGACAAAAGTAGAAAATAAGCACCTAATAGTAAAGTTATGAATACGAATGTGATCGGTAACAATGCTAGACTAAACACAAGACTCAAAACAAATAAACAAGGAACATAGTGAAATAATGATAAACACTTAGGCTGAACATGACTTGTCAAGCCAATCCACAAACCATTTGAATACTTTTGATGCAGCATTTTCTTGAATGTTGGTCGAATATACTGATAAGATAGAATACTTGGGCTATAGCGGATTTTATAACCATGTTCTCGAATTCTATAATGAATATCATTATCTTCAGTTCGGCCAAGTTGCTCATTTACTAAACCAACCTTCTGGAAAACCTCTCGTTTATACATCCCATGAAAAATAGAAGAAACATATCTATCCTCGGAACTATTTCGATAATTGGCAATGCTACTGCCAAACATATTTTCCTCAACAAGATGCAAGGTCTCTGCCCATTTTCCCTTTCCTTCAACAATCGTCGGTCTAGGTCCCCCACAGACAGATTCACCTTGTTGAATAACAGCCACATTATTCATTACAAAACTCTCAGTAACTTTTGAATGAGCATCAATTTTTAAAATAAGGTCCCCTACAGAATGTTTAACTCCCAGGTTAAAACCACTAGCTTGATTTTTCTTAGGATTGTTATACAATCTAATTGAGTTAAACTCTGTGTCTTCTTTTATAAATTGCTGAATGATGGCTGTTGTCCCATCTGTAGACATAGCATTTATAAATAGAATTTCAATATTTTCTTTAGGATAGGTTTGATTTTTTAAGTCCTCAATTAGACCAGGCAGATATTTTTCTTCATTGTATGCACTGATTACAATGGATACGAGAAGACTTTCAACATTTTGAGTCACTACTACTCTCCTGAATTTTTCCTTCCACTATTTTATCATAATTTTCAAGACTTTCCTATTTTTATCTTGAAAGCCAGAAACCTTACTTGACATTATAGGGAAAAAGCCTTAAAATAAGCTGTTATTAAAATCAGCTAGAAGAGGTATTATATGAAAAAGCAATCACTCTTTTTTGTTCCAGGTATTATCCTGATTGGTGTTTCCTTGCGGACTCCATTTACTGTTTTACCCATTATTTTGGGAGATATTTCGCAAGGTCTGGGGGTAGAAGTTAGTTCACTTGGTGTCTTGACCAGCCTTCCCCTCCTCATGTTTACTCTCTTCTCGCTCTTTTCTACCCGATTGGCTCAGAAAATTGGCTTGGAGCATCTCTTCACCTACAGCCTCTTCTTCTTGACCATCGGTTCTCTCATTCGACTAATCAATCTGCCTCTCCTCTATCTAGGAACCTTGATGGTTGGGGCAAGCATCGCAGTCATCAATGTTCTGCTTCCTAGTCTTATCCAAGCCAATCAACCAAAGAAGATTGGTTTTCTGACCACCTTATATGTAACTTCTATGGGGATTGCGACGGCTCTGGCTTCCTATCTAGCCGTGCCCATTACACAAGCCAGTTCTTGGAAAGGGCTTATCATCCTCCTCACCCTGCTCTGCCTAGCAACTTTTTTGGTCTGGCTGCCTAATCACCGCTATAATCACAGACTGGCTCCACAAACCAAACAAAAAAGCAAAACAAAGGTCATGCATAATAAACAGGTCTGGGCAGTGATTGTCTTTGCAGGTTTTCAATCCTTGCTCTTTTACACCGCTATGACTTGGCTACCTACCATGGCCATCCATGCAGGTCTATCCAGTCACGAAGCTGGCTTGCTGACTTCTATCTTCTCTCTGATTAGCATTCCTTTTTCAATGACTATCCCAAGCCTAACAACCAGCTTATCTACTCGCAACCGTCAGCTCATGCTCACTTTGGTTTCACTCGCTGGTGTGGTCGGCATTTCCATGCTCTTCTTCCCAATCGGTAATTTCTTTTACTGGCTTGCCATCCATCTCCTCATCGGAACCGCAACTAGCGCCCTCTTCCCTTATCTCATGGTCAACTTTTCACTCAAGACAAGCGCCCCTGAAAAGACTGCTCAATTGTCTGGTTTGTCTCAAACAGGAGGCTATATCCTAGCAGCCTTTGGGCCAACCCTCTTTGGTTACAGTTTTGACCTGTTCCACTCTTGGGTACCAGCTGTAGCTACCCTCTTGCTCGTCGATATCCTGATGACTATGGCCCTCTTTACAGTGGACAAAGCCGATAAAATCCTCTAAACTTCTAGTTTTTCCTAGAAGTTTTTTATATATAAAAATTTTACACATTTCTCTTGACAGGGCTTTCTTTTAGATGTACAATGTATGTGTAGAAAAATTATATATAAAAATCTTACACATTAGAAAAGGAGGTTCCCCATGTACTTTCCAACATCCTCTGCCTTGATTGAATTTCTCATCTTGGCCGTACTGGAGCAGGATGATTCTTATGGTTATGAGATTAGCCAAACCATTAAGCTGATCGCTAATATCAAAGAATCTACACTCTATCCTATCCTAAAAAAATTGGAAAGCAATAGCTTTCTGACAACCTATTCTAGAGAGTTCCAAGGTCGCATGCGCAAATACTACTCCTTGACAAATGGTGGTATAGAACAGCTCGTGACCCTAAAAGATGAATGGGCACTCTATACAGACACCATTAATGGCATCATAGAAGGGAGTATCCGCCATGACAAGAACTGAATACCTGACTCAGCTAGAACTCTATCTCAAAAAACTGCCTCAGGCTGACCAAATTGAAGCCATGGACTATTTCAGGGAACTCTTTGACGATGCTGGAGTCGAAGGAGAAGAAGAACTCATCGCTAGCTTGGGAACTCCAAAAGAAGCAGCCCACGAAGTTCTCTCCAATCTCCTCGATAAAAAAATCAATGAGGCACCCACTCAAAAGAATAACCGACAAATTTTGCATATCGCCTTGTTAGCTCTCCTTGCAGCACCCATCGGTATTCCTCTGGGAATCGCCATCCTCGTGTCCCTGTTCGCAATCCTTGTGGCTGCTTTGACTGTCATTCTGGCTTTCTTTGCGATTTCCATACTTGGTATCATCGGCGGATTCCTATTTTTAGTTGAAAGTTTCACTGTCCTCGCCCAAGCTAAATCAGCCTTTATCTTGATTTTCGGTTCTGGTTTACTGGCTATCGGTGCTTCTTCTCTGGTTTTACTAGGTATTTCCTATGTAGCTCGCTTCTTCGGCCTACTCATTGTTCGCCTGGTACAATTTGTTCTCAAAAAAGGAAAGAGAGGTGATCAGCATGCGTAAATTGACAAAAGGATTTCTCATCTTTGGTGTGGTGACTACTGTTATCGGCTTTATCCTGCTCTTTGTAGGAATCCAATCTGACGGGATTAAGAGCCTACTTTCCATGTCCAAAGAGCCTGTCTATGATAGTCGGATGGAAGAGCTGACATTTGGCAAGGAAGTCGAAAACCTAGAGATTACGCTCCACCAACACGCGCTGACCATCACGGACTCTTTGGATGATCAAATCCACATTTCTTATCATCCATCTATTTCTGCTAACCATGATCTTGTCACAAATCAGAACGATAAAACGCTAAGCCTCACTGATAAGAAACTGTCTAAAAGTCCGTTTCTCTCTTCTGGAATTGGCGGGATTCTCCATATCGCAAGCAGCTACTCTAGTCGTTTTGATGAAGTTATTCTCCAATTACCAAAAGGAAGAAGCCTAAAAGGAATCAACATCTCAGCCAATCGCAGACAAACCACCATCATAAATGCTAGTCTTGAAAATGCAACTCTCAATACAAATGGCTATCTCCTCCGAATTGAAGGAAGTCGTATCAAAAACAGTAAACTCACAACCCCTAATATCGTCAATATCTTTGATACAGACCTTACAGATAGTCAGCTAGAGTCAACAGAGAAGCACTTCCACGCTGAAAATATTAAAGTATATGGTAAAGTAGAACTATCTTCTAAAAATGCGCTCAGTATCATGCTAACTCAAAAAGAAAGCCAAGAAATTAACTTAGACCTCTCGAGTCACCATGGTCCTATTTATCAGTTATCGAGAGATGAGAGTCAACGCCACCCCAACGAATTAAGCAACCCTTACAAAACTGAAAAAACTGATGCAAAAGGTCAACTCATCGCTAAGGCTGATGATTATATTAGTCTTGAAACTACAGCTAACAGACCTTAATAAACCTATTTATATCGACCACTATGACACATAACCCACTAAAAAGGAGGTTCTACCATGAAACAAGAATGGTTTGAAAGTAATGATTTTGTAAAAACAACAAGCAAGAACAAGCCTGATGAACAAGTCCAAGATGTTGCAGACAAGGCTGAAGAAACTATAGCCGATCTCGATACGCCAATTGAAAAAAATACTCAGTTAGAGAAGGAAGTTTCTCAAGCTGAAGTCGAATTGGAAAGCCAGCAAGAAGAGAAAATTGAAACTCCTGAAGACGGTGAAGCGAGAACAGAAATAGAAGAAAAGAAGGCATCCTATTCTACTGAAGAAGAGTCAGACCTTCCTAGTGAAACCGAAAAAGTCACTATAGCTGAAGAGAGTCAAGAAGCACTTCCTCAGCAAAAACCAACCACGAAAGAGCCCCTTCTTATCAGTAAATCCTTAGAAAGTCCTTATATTCCCGACCAAACTCAAAAATCTACAGATAGATGGAAAGAGCAAGTGCTTGATTTTTGGTCTTGGCTAGTGGAAGCTCTCAAATCTCCTACAAGCAAGCTTGAAACAAGTAGCACACACAGCTACACAGCCTTTCTCTTGCTCATTCTGTTTTCTGCATCTTCCTTTTTCTTTAGTATCTACCACATCAAACATGCTTACTATGGACATATAGCAACTATGCATAATCACTTCCCTGAACAATTTGCTTCATTAAATCTATTTTCGATTATCTCTATCCTAGTAGCAACAACACTCTTCTTCTTTTCATTCATCTTGGGTAGTTTCGTTGTGAGACGATTTATCCACCAAGAAAAAGACTGGACGCTAGAAAAGGTTGTCCAACAATATAGCCAACTCTTGGCAATTCCAATCTTCCTCACTGCCACTGCTAGTTTCTTTGCCTTCTTTGACAGCCTGCGATTTACAGCCCTCTTGTGTGTGATTAGCATTGGAATCATTCTGCTTGCCAGTCTCCATATCATTACAAGACCAAGTCAAGCAAGTGAAACCGACTCCTTCTATCAATTATTCTTGTCTGTCCTTGTGAACGGAGTCATTATCCTCCTCTTCTTTGTAGCTGAAGTGGCACTAATTGGGGATTATCTTCGTATCTTGGCCTTTCTTTAAACTTCATACTCTTCGAAAATCTCTTCAAACCACGTCAGCTTCGCCTTACCGTAGATATATGTTCCTGACTTTGTCAGTCTTATCTACAACCTCAAAACAGTGTTTTGAGCAGCCTGCGGCTAGCTTCCTAGTTTGCTCTTTGATTTTCATTGAGTAGCAATCCTGTCTTTCATGGCAGGATTTTTCTATGCCAAAAAGCAAGTCGATTGACCTGCTTCTGCTTTACTCTTCTTGTGCTAATGCTTTAAAATCTTGTCCCAAGATGGATTGCACTTCTAATTGATTGGCATCTAGTTGATGGTAAGATGCTGATGGTAGTGACTCTAGGAATTTTGCATAGTCCAAGCGAGCGATAGCTTCATAGTCTTCTGGTTTAGAGCCATCTCCTGTGATTTGAACCAAGTCAATTTCCCACTGCACTTCCTTATCCAGCAATTGCTCAATATAGGCTGCAGGAACAAATGGTTCTATCGGTAAAACAGTCTTGACGCCTTGAGCTAGATGGTAAACACCGTGCACTTGGCCTTCTCCATCCTGATAGAAGGAAACTCTTGCAAAGTAGGCATCTGTCTCTTGAACCGCACGCACACGCGCTTCAAACTGTGCTAATCCATCTTCCTCTAAAAAACTTTTCAAGTCCTCATGACTAAAGAAAATAGGATTAAAAATTCCTTGGCAAATCGTAAAACGGGCTGCAGTGTCTGCCAGATGAGCTTGAATACCTGCTTGGAAATAAGCTTCAAAGTCAAAACCATTTAGCCCTTCAATCTCAGTTCCTGTATAAGCAATCAGAGCATCTAAAAATGATTTGATAATCTGCCAGTCTGTCTGCGTTAGTAGGTCAGGAAGATCGACACGATAGGCCTTTTGACCATCAGCATAACTGACCTTAAAGAGAAATTGTGATTGCCCTACTATTGCACATTCGATATACTCGAGACGGTTAAGTGGCTGACGGAGATAGATAGCATCATAACTATGCGACTCCAAACCATCTAGCAAGGCCAAGGTAGACTTGGCAGTCAAAATTTCCTGTTCTCCTAAAATGCTCTGTTTATTTGGAATAAAAAATGTTTTCGTCATAACTGGACTCCTTTGAAATCGTTTACATATAGTATACCCTATTTTCCTGAAAGATACAGAAACAAACTTTAGATTTTTGAGTAAAAAGCATAGAAAAACAGCCCCTGAGGACTGTTTGATCTTATACAGTAGCTGCTTGATCCAAGCTTTCACCGATAGCGGCTAGGCGCTCGACCACTTCAGCTTGTGTCAATTCATTTTCTGAAACATAGCGGTTACGTGGGTGAACACGGCACTCGTGTGAGCATCCACGAAGGTACTTGTCTTCATTTTCTTCTGATGTCAAGATACGACGGTTACAGAATGGATTTCCACAGTTGACATAACGTTCACATGGTGTTCCATCAAACCAGTCTTTCCCTACGATGGTTGGGTTGACATGGTTGACATCTACGGCGATACGCTCGTCAAAGACGTACATTTTCCCATCCCAAAGTTCGCCTTGGACTTCTGGGTCTTTACCGTAAGTTGCGATTCCTCCGTGCAATTGGCCGACATCTTTGTAGCCTTCACGGACCATCCAGCCTGAGAATTTCTCACAGCGAACGCCACCTGTACAGTAAACCACGACACGCTTGTCCATGAATTTTTCTTTGTTATCACGAACCCACTGTGGCAACTCACGGAAGTTGCGAATGTCTGGGCGGATAGCTCCACGGAAATGTCCTAGGTCGTACTCGTAATCGTTACGTGTGTCAAGGACAACTGTATCTTCGTCAAGAAGGGCTTCTTTGAACTCTTTTGGAGACAAGTAGGCACCTGTTGTTTCAAGTGGGTTGATGTCGTTATCAAAGTCGTTGTCTTCCAAACCAAGGTGGACAATTTCTTTCTTGTAGCGAACAAACATCTTCTTGAAGGCTTGTTCATTTTCTTCGTCAATCTTGAACCAGAGATCTTCCATTCCTGGAAGGCTGTGAACGTAGTCCATATATTTTTGAGTTGTTTCGTAGTCACCTGAAACTGTTCCGTTAATTCCTTCGTCAGCGACTAGGATACGACCTTTAAGGCCGATTGATTTACAGAAAGCCAAGTGGTCTGCAGCAAATTGCTCTGCATTTTCAATTGGAGTGTAAAGGTAGTAAAGTAAGACACGAATATCTTTTGCCATAAGATTTGTTCTCTTTTCTATTCTTAAATTTTCAGAATTTTTCATCTATCTATACTAGTATACCTGCTTAAGAAAACGAATGCAATTTATTTGACTGGAAATTTTTAGAAAGCGACCTGTCACTACACTTCATCAGTAGCCATAGCGAATAGCTGATAATTCTCTCAATTTTTTGATTTGCTCAGCTTGACTTTCTGACAAACTTAGCTTGTTATCAATCAATACGCGCGCAAGGTCAACGTTCATTTGACTCAAAATAAATGGAGTAGAGGTCCCATCGTCCTCTAATCGTCTTTTATAACTCACTAACAGATTTTTCAAAGGAGTCAGTTGAGGCGTATCTTTTATATCTTCCAATAGATGATCTATGATCGTCATGGCTTCACAACGTCTTTCACTTCCTCCAGCAAACCATTTTAATGGTGTCATACTCATTTACCTCCTGAAACTCACTTATAAATTTGATAAAATATCATTCCTAACTCTCGTACCAATATTTTACCCAAATACCCTGTGTAAAAAAGTCAGCAAAAATGGTAATGTCGCGAAAATATTATTAATCACATGCACCGCATAGGAAGGATAAATGCTCTTGGTATGGCGGGTCAAACTAGCAAAGATGATGCCAGATGTTGCAAAGACGAAGATATCTAACAAACTAGGCAGGCTTGAAAAATGAGGAAGAGCAAATAAAATTGACGGAAGAAGCAAATCAAGGCCAAATCTCGAATGCTTAAAAAAGGCGTGTTGCAGTAATCCTCTATAGATTAGCTCTTCCATAAGTGGAGTCAGAAAGAACAAAGTTATATAGATACCTAGCTCAGCAAAGTTGGTCCCACTATAACCGATCAATACGGCCCAACCTTCAGCAGTTGACTGAACATGTTTAGCTGTCTGAACGTTAAAAGAGATCTGGAGCACTACCACTAATACTGTCAAAATCAAATACCAAAGCCATTTTTTTCTTGGAATGCGAAAGAGATAGCCGTGGCCTGTCTTAAACAGAATCCAAATCATGACTCCGCTAAATAGCAAACTCAAGATATTTCGAATCCAGAAAAAATTTCCTACCTGAGAAGAAAATTGCCAATAGTTTTGAATGATAAGGGTCAGCTGAGAAAGTCCAAATACAAAAAACAGGTAAGACAAGACAGCACTTATTTTGAAGAGAAGCTGATACTTTTTCATGTGATCCCTCCTTTGTAAACTCGGAACATCTCTAATATAAGCCATATTTTCCTAAATCCTTACTCCCAATCCTAAATGGTGCTTGAGATTTCCTGAATGGTTAAAATAAGGAAACAGAAATATCTATGTCTTTGTTTCAAAAAATCACCGCCTTCCCCAGATAAACTTGAGGAAAACAGTGATTCAATTTTTAGGAATTAGGAATGAATACACGAAATCAATTGATCTTATGATTTTTTGTTTTTCAAAAATTCGTCGTATTGTTTTTGCATTTCGTTCAATACTTTTTCGTAGGCACCTTCAGATTTCAATTTTTCCATCAATTCTGGAATAGCTTTATCTGGGTCTACAGTACCAGTGTTGATAGCTGTATCGAATTGTTGCATTGTGTTAGAGATAGCTGAGATTTCAGATTTCACATTGTCAGTGTTAAAGATGAATCCAAGCGCTGGAGATTCTTTAGCTTCAGCCAATTGTTTCTTAGAATCTTCGATTTGTTGATCTGTAACGTTTTCGTTGATGTAAAGGATCCAGTTGTTACCAGTGTTCCATCCACCCATGTGAGTGTTTCCTTTGTAGCCATCAAGGACGCGTACACGATTTTCTTTACCTGCAATTTTTTCCCAGTTCTTGCCTTCTGGACCATAAACAAGACCGTTCAAGAGTTCTGGGTTAGTATTCAAGAGGTTCAACACTTCCATTGATTTTTCTTTGTTCTTAGAGTTGTTTGAGATAACAAAGTTAGCAACTTGTGTTGTTTGGTTTTTCTTGATGAAGTTAGTAATTGGTTTGATTTGGATATCTTTGTTCGCAACACGTGAAAGCAAGCTGTTACCGTAGTCAGCTGGTCCTACTGTTTCTTCACGAACGAACCAAGTATCTTGTTGAAGTTCAAATGAAGTATCGCTTGTTGCTACATCTTTTGGAATGTATCCAGCTTCATAGAATTTGTGAAGAGTCTTCAAGTGTTCTTTAAAGCGAGGCACTTCGTAACGGTTTACGATCTTAGTAGTGTCGCCTTCAAGGTCGATAACGAATGGAAGTCCATTTGGAACTGGGTAGTCAAAGTTATCAGATGGGATGAAGTTCTTAGTAACCGCAAATGGCACTACATCTGGAGCTTTTTCTTTGATTTGTTTCAAGACTGGTTCAAGTGTTTCATATGAAGTGACACCTGAAATATCGATACCGTATTTAGCAAGAAGAGTTCCGTTGAAGGCGAAGTTTTGAGATGATGCAACGTTGGCTGCAACTGGAACTGCGTAAATTTTACCGTTAATGCTGTTACCTTTGATGTAAGCTGGGTCAAGTGCTTTGTAAAGGTCTTTACCTTCTTTTTTGTACAATTCTGTCAAGTCAGCATAGGCACCTTTTTGAGCATTTACAACATAGTTAGATGCAAAGGCGATATCGTAGTTTTCACCAGATGATGTGATAACTGACATTTTCTTATCATAGTCACCCCATCCAAGATATTGGATATCCAATTTAGCACCAACTTTTTCTCCGATGATTTTGTTAGCATTTTCTAGCAATTCATCCAAGTTATCTGGTTTGTCACCGATTTGGTACATTTTGATAACAGGTTTTTCACCTGAAGCTGAGTCAGCAGCTTTCTTGTTGTTACCTGAAAGGTTTCCACAAGCAGCGAGACCAGCAGCCAAAGCGACTACGCTAGCAGATGCAAAAGCATATTTTTTCCAGTTTTTCATGACAAAAACTCCTTTTTTTATTTTTAAACTTATAAACAATGTAATGATCTTAACTTCACGCAAGGAAAGTTTGGAAATTAGAAAGGGTATTTCTCGACAAGTACTATTCTTTCACACCACCGATAGTCAAACCTTTTACAAAGTAGCGTTGGAAGAATGGATACAAAATCGCGATTGGAAGGGTTGCGACCACAACCATGGCCATACGACCTGTTTCTTTTGGAAGAGCAACTCCCAGTTGACCAGAAAGGCCGACTGCTTTGGCGATGTAATCCATATTTTGTTGGATTTGCATGAGCAAATATTGCAATGGATACAAGTTGTCACTCTTAATGTAAAGAAGGGCGTTGAACCAGTCATTCCAGAAACCAAGAGCTGTCAAGAGCGTGATGGTTGCGATACCTGGTAGTGACAATGGTAAACAGATTTGGAAGAAGATCCGGGCTTCACTGGCACCATCGATACGAGCAGATTCTAGAATAGCTTCTGGAATGGTCTTCTTAAAGAAGGAACGCATCAAGATGATGTTAAATGGTGAGAGAAGCATTGGAACAATCAAGGCCCAAACTGTATCACCAAGTTGAAGCAAACGAGTGACCACGATATAACCTGGTACCAAACCAGCGTTAAACAACATACTAAGTAGAACGAAGATTGTAAAGAATCTGCGGTACTTAAAGGTTGTCCGTGAAATGGCATAAGCATAAGTTGTTGTGATAAAGACATTTGTCAATGTCCCAACTACGGTTACAAAGACTGAGATGAAGAGGGCTTGTAAGATTTTATCCTTAAACTGTGCCAAGAACTCAAATCCGTCTAATCCAAATTGTGACGGGAAGAAGCTATATCCATTTTGAAGGATACTCTTTTCATCTGTCACCGAAATAACGATAACGAATACGAAGGGTAGGATACAAGAGAGGGCGATCAAACCAGAAATGGTACTGAAGAAGATATCTGCTTTCTTACTGAAGGAGTGAATGCCGACATTATCAATTTTTTCTTTTTTAATTTTCTTTTCTGCCATATTCTCCTCCTTTCTAGAACAAGGCTGAGTTTGGATCAACTCGTCTTGCAAGTAAGTTTGATAGGATAACCAAAAGCAAACCGACTACTGATTGGTAGAGACCTGCCGCTGAAGCCATCCCGATATCCGCTGTCTGGGTCAAACCATTATAAACATATACGTCCAAGACGTTGGTTACGTTATAAAGCTGACCAGCATTATGGGGGATTTGGTAGAAGAGACCGAAGTCTGCACGGAAGATATTTCCTACTGCCAGGATAGTCAATACGGTTACCAACGGTGTTAACTGTGGAATGGTTACATTGCGAATTCGTTGCCATTTGCTAGCACCGTCCACCGTTGCTGCTTCATAGTAGGTTGGATCAATTCCCATGATTGTTGCATAGTACATGACACTGCTATATCCAAAACCTTTCCAAATACCTAGGAAAAGTAGGAGATATGGCCAGATACCTAAGTCAGCGTAGAAATTGATTTCCTTCATTCCGATAGACTCTAGGAAATGGTTGAACACCCCTTTATCAATGTTTAGGAAGGCATCTGTAAAGAAACTGATGATAACCCAAGACAAGAAGTAAGGGAACAACATAGAAGTTTGGAAGATCTTAACCATTCTCTTAGAACGGAGTTCACTGAGGATGATGGCAATCCCTACAGATACAATCAAACCAATAAAGATAAAGCCGAGATTGTAGAGGACAGTATTTCGTGTGATAATAAAGGCGTCTTTTGAACTAAACAAGAATCTGAAATTATCGAGTCCGACCCATTTACTATTCATGATACTATCTATGAAACCATTACTAGTCATGTGGTAATCTTTGAAGGCAACCACGTTCCCAAATACTGGAATGTAGAAGAATAGAATCAACCAGAGTGCCCCTGGCAAAACCATCAAGAGAAAGATCCAGTTGTCTCTCAAGGTTTTTGAAAACTTATTCATAATTTCCTCCCTTTTTTATTTTGATATCCATCTAAAAATTCCTTTTTAGACTTTTGATAACGATTACATTATTAGTATACTCCTATTTGCAGGTTAGGTTAAACTACTAATTATAGAAAAAACTCCACAAATTATTTTATGTGGAATACTTTTGAAGAAAGGGATGTTTCACGAGAAACACCCTGAACAAGGGACACTGTTCTTGTTTTTAAGTTGTATAAATCGTCGAGGCTGTCGCAATGGTATGCCACTGGTTGGCTGTTGTGGCGGCAAAGTCTTTGTCTGCGTAAAAGTCAGTAAATGGCAGAATTTCCACTTCTAACTCATCTATGCGATCAAGCTGACCAGCCAGATAAGACTCGATGCGGCTTTCTGCTCGTTTGATGCGTTGCAAGAGTCCACCCATACGGATATCAACTGTATCCAAGCCAAAGACCTTGTTTTCCTTCAACCATTGATGGCTAAAGAGCTTGTGGAAGTTTTCAACCTCACTTCTGAGTTTTGGCAATTCTTCTCTGGCAATTTGTTTCAAGCTGTCTTTGTCATCCGCTTGATAGGCTTGGCGAATGCGTCGTCCTACATCTACTTTACTGCTTAAAATAGCATTCAATTGGACCTGAGTTTCAAAGAGGTAGGCATAGTTGCCAGCTTTCTCTTTAATGTCAGCAAGAATCTCGGCTGCCTGAGCGAAGTGCGGTTTGTCCTGTTCAGGAGTCATGTGTCGGTCAAGAATCGGACAGAGCACATCCTGATAAAAGATATAGCGATTGGGATTGATGCCACTGAGATTGCCTGGTAGGTCTGGCAAGAGGTTAGCAAGGTCAATCTGCATAAAGTCCTCAACCGATAGACCTGTATTGGTCTGGAAGTGAGCAGACAAACGGTCTAGGTCATTGCGATAGCTGAGTTCTGCCCAGATTTGCAAGCTTGGTAGGATAGAGAACTGAGCTGTTTCTCCACCATTGTCTCCCCAACCCGTCACGATGACTTCTTTGATATCATTAGCACGACAGGCTTTATTAGCTTCGACTGCGATGAGACGGCTGAAATGGTTATTGGGTGTGAAACCAATCCACTTCCAAGCACCACCTGCAAAGGCAAGGTCATGGCTAATCTTGTGATGGTTTCGGAAGTTGCGGTTATATTTTTCCTCGCTATCCTGGTAGTAATCCCAGTAAACCAAGGTTACACGATCTTTGAGACGGTCTAAGTAAACACGAGTTTCCTCTGGAATTTCAACATCACGGTCGTACTGGCCATCTGCCGACATGAGTTTGAAGAACATATCGCTCCACATCTGGCAGTGGAATCCATATTTGTCTGCAATATCCAGCACACGCTCCAAGTGTTGGCACATGAGGAGACTACGATCCACAACACCGTTCAGAATCAAGTAGCGTCCCAAACCAACCAAGTGGGCTTCGTCCATCCCGATATTGACCTTGCGAGTCTTCAGTTTAGATAGCGTCGCAAACATGCCATCAATCAGGTTATAAACCTTTTCTTCTCCAATGAGAAGAATATCCTCTACATCACGGAGTTCCTGCACTTCTTTGACACCCCATTTGACAAAGGCTGACAAGTGGGCCAAGGTCTGAATGCAAGGCACAAAGGTCATGTCAAACTGTTGGGCATAGGCTTCGATTTCCTGCAATTCCTCAGCTGAGTAGGCTCCACGGAAATAGCCAAAGTAAGGTTGTCCTTCAATCTGGTAGGTGTCTTCCATGTAAAGCTCAAAGGTTGAATAGCCCATGAGAGCCAAGACCTCAATCATCTGCTTGGCAGATGCCACATTCAGCACCGCATTTCGCGAACAGTCAGCCATATAGGCTAAATCTTCATATGCTGCCTGTTCTTCAATCTCGACCTTGTCAGATTCTGCTAGAGCCGTTGCCAACAAGGACAAGGCGCGATAGAGTTGGTGAGGTTTGCGGTAGGTCAATTGATAATGACCACTCTCACCCTTGATAGAGATAGAGGCTTGGTCAGACTGAGTGACATCTATCTCTACATCTGGCAAAGAAATGTGACCGTTTAAAACCTCAATAGTTTGCGCTTGTTTGTCACTAATTCCTGTAAATCTTACCATTGGTTTTCCTCCTGTAGCCAGTTGACAAGGGCACCGTAGAGATTGGCATCTGCATGATAGGTGCAAGCTTGGATAACTGGTGCGACCGTGTATTCTTCGTAGGTTTCGACAAATTCATCGACAGCTTTTTGAACACCTTGGATAAAGTCGGGATTCTGACTGATAGATCCTCCCAGACTAATGACATCTGGGTCGATGAGATACTGAATATTGAGCAAGCCTTGCGCCAGATTGCAGTTCATGCGCTCAATGGCTTCTTGACAAAGGGCATTTCCTGCTGCGGCCTCTTGATAAATCTTGCGACCGTCCCAGTCAGTCTGACCAGATTTTTCAATCACGTAGCGCACCATATTTCCAGTTGACGCTAGTTGCGACCAGTTGTTAAGCTTTTCAGCAGGGGCAAGGATTGTCATGTAGCCAAATTCCCCACCCAGACCGTGGCGACCTCGGTGAAGTCTCCCATTGATAATCATGGCCCCACCAATCCCTGTACCAATCACGACACAGGCTGCATTTTCAAGTTCTGTATGAGCTAGCAATTCACTAAGTCCAACGCAGTTGGCATCATTCTCTAGATGGACAGGCAGCTGATGATGGGCAAGGGCTTCATACCAAGAAAAGCCGTGGATGTAGGGCACGGCACTGAAGCCATCAATCACACCTGTCTCTTGATTGACCGCACCTGGAACACTCATCGCAATCCCACTATAATCTTGTTCTGACAAGCGTTGGTCTAGCCAAGCTATTAAATCCTCTAAGTTTTCTGGTGTTGGGATACTTGTCTTATCCAATATTTTCCCATCAGGAGTCAGACTTGCAAACTTAATCCCAGTCCCTCCGATATCAATCGTTGCAATGGTCATTGTTTTTACCATAAAAAGGGGCGAATCAGCAGTTAGTTCTTACCTTTTCGCCCCTCCTTTCTTTTTATGTTTACTTTTTGAAATTAAATTTCTTCTTTTTTGATGAATTCTGTACGAATCTCTTGTGGTGAAATGAGGCCTCTATGAACTGGGTATGGTCGTTCAAGTAGGTCAAGGAAGAGATGTTGACTTTCCGGTACACGTACATTTTCACTACACATATTGTAGTAACGAAGAACATAGCCTTCTTCATTTTCAGCGACCTTAAAGGCTGTTGGGCAGATTTGCGGTATGCTGAGAACAGAATGGCTCAAGAGGCTACCAGTCGCAGCCACGCTTCCTTCTTGTTTAGCAAGCTGAAGGCTAGTAAATGGTGTCTGCAAGGCTTTAGCACGACGATAGGCTGAAAAGCGTTCTTGGGCTTGGTGGCATTCAATCGCAAATTCGACTTCAAACTCACGCAAGCACTGAGCTTCTGGTGTTGGGAAGTAGCCCCAGTCACCCAATTCACCTGATGCACGCAAAATAGTCACGGCAATGGTGTCGTCTCTAAGGATTTCGTATTCATTCAATCCCTTGTTGGATACAGTCACACCTTTTTCATCGTCATACAGACTGACAAAGGCTTGTTGGTGTTGAGGATTTTCAGGATTTTCCCATGAAGCTGCTGGTTTGTTTGGTCGTGTCACCACCTCATAGATGCTTTCAGAATCATTGCTTGGACGCGTGTTATGAGTTTTGACCAGGAGACGGATACGATGATCTTTGGCAGTGTTAGTAAAGCGAGTCTTGCAACGGATTTGTGGATTATCAACGAAGACAGTCATCTCAGTTTCCAGAGGAATGCTTGTCAATTCTTCTGAACGTCCAGCCTCACGCTTCATAAACTCGATGATGCCTTTTTGCTCTTCTTCTAGTTTTTCATCCGCACTGACAGGCACAGTCAATTCATGTTTGAGCAAAATCTTAGCATAACGAGCTGTGTTTTCCAAGACCTCGTAGCCCTTAAGCTCTGCATAGATAGGCTCTGTTCCTTTTGGTTGGAAATAGATATACTCGTTTCCGATGTCACCACGGTCTTCGAAGCGGATAAAATCTTCATAGGCTTCGTGAGTTGTCTTGTCATAGACTGTGATGTTGTCATCCACACTCACCCTTACAAATGGCGTATCAATCAATCCGTTTTTGTAAATACCCTCACGGTGTTCTTGCTCTCCTTCCAGCAATTGGAAGGTTGTCCAAGAAAGTGGCGCTAGGTGAACTGGGATGGTCACGCGAACTTGTCGAGCGATACGAGCTTGGCGGAACTTGTCTTTTGGTAAATCATACTCAAAATTAGCCCCAAGGTCTTCGATCTTAGCCTCTACAGGACGACCATCCAAGTCCTCCACACGATAACTTGGCAAGGTTAAGGCAGCCATCTTCTTGTAACCTTCTGTTGGGTGCAATTCCTTGAAATCACAAGTAGCCACATCAATCACTGTGCTGACAGTATCGACCTTATCATGCAAGCCTGTGTTAATGACAGTAAAGAGATAATCACTTTGAGCCTTAGCCGTAGCAATTTTACCCTTCCACTCGTTAAGAAGATTACTCTTAACAAAGTTTCCTACTTGGTTGACCTTGGCAAAACGAGTTTCCATCTCGCGGTGAACTTCGTCCACGCTACAGCCACAGATACTATCATGCGGCGCGTTCTGCAAAAGTGTTTTCCAAGCATAGGTCAACTGGTCCTTGTGGTTATGACCCCCAGTGATAATAGTCAAGGGTTCTACAACTTGCTCTAGGAGGTTGCTATTTTCTTGGAAGGCTTGTTTGAGATAAATACGAGATGAAGAAGTGTTGGCAAGTGTGTACCAGCCATCTGTTTCCTGACTGGTCAACTCACCTGTAACCGTTGATAATTGCTCTGGTAGAGCACTTTCCACGGCTTGAACATATTCATCAAAGGAACTATGAACAAAGGTTACATCTGGGAAGAGTTCATTTGCCACACGAATGGCTTCACTCAAATTTTTCTGTACAGGCTGGTGGTCACATCCGTTCATCATCAACCATTGGTTAGTCGAAGCATAGGCACGCACGTCTGCCAGTTTTTGTTTCCAGAATGTCAAGGCCTCATCTTTATCAACTGGAATTTCATTCCCATTACTGTACCAGTTGGCAAAGAGAATACCTAAAACACGACTACCATCTGCACCCTGCCAGTACATTTCTGAAAACTGGGATGTAAACTGCTCATCTTCGAGGACTTGGTTATCAAATCCGATTGGTTTGACACCACGACCAAAGGCTGCCACGTGAATGCCTGATTTTTGAAGAATTTGAGGCGCTTGTCCCATATTTCCAAAGGTATCTGGGAAGTAACCAATCTGAGTAGATTTGCCCCATTTTGCAGTTTCTTGCTGACCAATAAGAGTATTGCGGACATTGGCTTCACTTGAAATCAAGTAGTCATCCTGCAAGATGTAAAATGGACCAATTTTAAGTTTGCCTTCGTCGATGTATCGTTGGACTTTGTCGCGATTTTCAGGGCGAATCTCCAAGTAGTCATCAAGGACAATGGTTTGACCATCTAAGTGGAAGCTCTTGAACTCAGGGTCATTTTCAAAGAGATCGAAGAGATTGTCAAATAATTCCACCAACTGCATACGGTGGCTTTCAAAAGGCAAGTACCACTCACGATCCCAGTGACTATGTGAGATAATATGTACGACAACATTTTCCATGAAGTAAAACCTCATTCTAAATTTAAATTTTTATTGTTAACGTTTTAAATGTAAATTTGTGATTCTTTCCAAGAATCAGTTGCGCTAAAGCGTGTTCCTTAGCGGATATCCAAGTAATCCAAGACCAATTCACAGAACATCATGTTAGCCCAAGAGAACCATTCACGAGAGTAGAGAGTTGGGTCGTCCACGTGGAAGCTTTCGTGCATGACACCTGTACCACCATCGCAAGCAACCAGCTGATCCAACAAGAATTTCTTCTCTGCCTTATCTCTTGTTGTCAAACCTTGGATAGAAAGGGCGATTGGCCAGATATAGCGATAGAAGGTATGAGAACTTCCGAGACCGCTAGCGTATTCTCCTTGGTAGAAGTATGGATTTTCAGGGCTCAGAATGGTACGACGAGTTGCTTGATAGACTTCGTCGTCAATATCGCAGTAGCCCAGATAAGGTGCAGCCAACAAACTTGGTACGTTTGGATCATCCATGATGCTAACATTTCCCAAACCGTCTACTTCAAAGGCATAAATCTTTTCGTCCTTGCTGTTGCTTGTGTAGGCGTAGTTTTCAATTCCTTCTTGGATTTCATCCTGGAGACGCTTAGCGTCTGTGATAACACTCTCGCTATCAGCTAGGTTTAATGCTGCGAAGATCTCTTGAACATAACCCAAGACTACTACAGCAAACATATTTGACGGAATCAAGTAGCTATACTGGCAACAGTCATCACTCGGACGAAAAGCGGACCAAGTCATACCTGTCACTGCAAAATCAGGGCCAAATCCATCATTTACTAGTGTATCTTCCTTACGGTCCGTATCTCGGACAAAACGATAAGGAGAGTTCTTGTGGTCTTGTTCCACCGTCCAAAGATGGAGAATTTCCTTAGTCGCTGCAACAAAAGTCTCATCAAACTGACTAGTCTCGCCAGTCTCTTTCCAGAGGAGATAAGCCAACTGCAAAGGATAGCAAAGCGAGTCCACCTCATACTTGCGTTCCCAAATCCAGCCATTAAGGTCGGTATGGTCTGTCTCGTGGTGACCCTTCCAGCTTTCCTCAATGTTGAAGGAATTGGCATAAGGATCCTTGAGTACCAAGGTCATCTGACGTTTGACCAAACCTGCAATGGTCTGACGCAGGAGGGGATCTCTTTTAGCCACATGCAGGTAGGGTCTGAGTTGGGCTGTCGAATCTCGAAGCCACATAGCAGGAATATCTCCTGTGAGCACAAAGGTTGAACCATCTTCTAGAATTTCAACAGTATTGTCCAAGGTATCTGTGTAGCAACGTTCAAAGACATCCACCCATTCTGGATGGTCCTTAGCCCGCTCTGCTACTTCATCTAGCCATTCTCTAACAATTTCTTTCGAATAAATCATCGTGCAGTATCCTCTTTCAAACAAGTTTCATTTTCAGTATATAGCTTTTGAGACAGAAAATACATACACAAATGATAGTCATTTTTCTACAAAATAGTTATCTTTAACACTCCTTTTCTAAAGGCTATCTTTTTCTGATATAATGTAGAAAAACAGCTAAAGGAAAGACTATGAAACCACTACTTGAAACCATCGATACCCGCTTTGGAACTGCCAGCAAGCATGCCTTTTCTCGGGGAAATACCCTGCCATATACAGGCGTGCCTTTTGGTATGAATTACTTTGTACCCCAGACCAGTGACCAAGAGGGATCTTGGTTTTTCGATCCGCATCTGCCTATCTTTCAGGGGATTCGATTGACTCACCAGCCCAGTCCTTGGATTGGGGACTACTCTTGGCTCCTACTGACACCTGTCACAGGCCAACTGGGTGGAGACAGCCTCTTCCATCGTCAGTCTTCTTATGACATAGATAAGGCCTCTTTCAAACCTCATTATCTGAATATTTTCTCCCTGCGCTATCAGATTGAAACCCAGCTCACACCGACTTGCTACGGTGCTTCTATTCGTTTGGAACAAAAGCAAGGCAAAGCCCTCTCTCTCTATCTTCACGCAACAGATGAACTGTCAGTAGAGCAAGTAGATAAGAGGAATCTTGCCCTGCGACAAGAAGGAAAAACTGAGAGCAACAAAAATCCACTGTTTATGTTTACATCCCTAAAAATGAATACGGATATTCTTGCTATCAGCCAAGAAGGTGGAGACTGGCGAATCGACCTGGCAGATAGCCATGCTGAGATTCAGCTAGCTACTTCTTTCATCTCTCCCTCTCAAGCTCTAATCAATCTACCTCAAGAAGATTTTGATAACTGTAAAGCAAATGCCCAAGCGGATTGGGAAAATCTTCTCCATCGTTTTGACATTATAGAGACAGGAGAGGCTGACCGAACCTTCTTTGACCACTGCCTCTACAGACTCTTCCTCTTTCCTCAAACTTTTTATGAGGTTGATGAATCTGGGCAAGCCATCCACATGGATCTGGCCACTTGTACTGTCAAACCCGGTGTTCTCTTCAGCAACAATGGTTTCTGGGATACCTTCCGGACCACCTTCCCCCTCTTTGCCCTTATCATACCGGAACACTATCACCGCTTTTTAGAAGGTTTTCTCAATAGCTACCGCGATACTGGTTTCCTTCCAAAATGGCTGGCCCCAGATGAACGTGGAATGATGCCAGGTACACTTTTAGACGGTATTATCGCAGATAGCGCCTGCAAAGACATGGCCCCCGACCTCGAAGAAGAACTCCTCCAAGCCATGCTTGAAACAGCCAGCAAGACCGACCCTCTCGTCATCAATGGCCGTCACGGACTAGCCCAATATCAAGAACTAGGTTACCTCTCTACAGACCACCACGAAAGCGTCAGCCATACCCTAGACTATGCCTATAGTGACTTTTGTATCGCCAGCTGTGCCAAAAAACTAAGAAAAACAGAAATCGCTGAAACCTACAAGGCCGCATCACAAAATTACCGCCATCTATTTGACGCTGAGACAGGTTACATGCGAGCGCGTGACAGTCAAGGCAACTTCCGCCCTGACTTCTCTCCTTATAGTTGGGGACGCGACTATGCCGAATGTTCAGCCATTCAAGCTACTTTAGGCGTCCTCCACGACATCCCAGACTTAATCCAGCTTATGGGTGGAAAAGAAGCCTTTAGCAACTATATTTTGAAAACCTGTCAAGATGCTCCCCTCTTTGAGACAACAGGCTATGGTTATGAAATTCACGAAATGAGCGAAATGGCTACCGCTCCATTTGGACAACTCGCTATTTCCAACCAACCGAGCTTCCACATTCCTTACCTCTTCCGCTACAGCGATTACCCTGACTACACTGCCCTTCTTATCAAGACTCTCCGTCAGACAGCCTTTCAGCCAAGTTGGGAAGCCTATCCTGGCGATGAAGACAATGGCAGTCTCTCAGCCTGGTACATCTGGTCAGCTCTCGGATTCTATCCAACCTGCCCAGGCAAACCAAGCTACGACCTCGGAATCCCTCTCTTTGATCACCTCCGAGTCTATCTGGCTAAAGAAGATAAATGGCTGGATATCCATACTAAACAAAACCACAGCCATTTTAACTTTGTAAAAGAATGCCGACTGGACAAAACCCTAGTATCAACTATTCAACACAAATACCTCCTAAAAGCTGAACAACTGATCTTTACACTTAGCTGGTTGCCAAATCACTCGTCAATTTCATGAAATGCAAAAATCTCCTAGCAGACTTTCCTGCTAGGAGATTTTCTTATGAGAGGTACTTGTTTAAGCTTTGAAAATCGGATTTATCATCTGATGTTTATCAAACAATCTACCAATTAAGCTTCTTCGTCTTCTTTACGACGACGGCCTGCAAGACCAAGACCAAGTAATGCACTTGCTGCAGCTGCTACCATAGCTACAGTAGAATCTGCTGTACCTGTATTTGGCAATTCTTTAGCTACTTTACGCGCATTTGCTTGTGCTGATGCTGCTTGAGTAGTAGCTGTATCTACAGCTGGTGTTTGAGCAGCTTGGTCGTTAGCTGGAGTTGCATGATCAGTTGATGAAGCAACTTTCGCCATAAAGCCTTCGATACGTTTAACCATTGCATCCACTTCTGCTTGACTTGCGTCTGCATTGGCAAATACTTTCTTAGCATCTGCTAATAATGCATTCGCTTCTTTTGCAGTTTCTGCATCAAGCTTAGCTGATTCTTTAACGATTAATTCATCTAATTGACGAATAGCACCTTCTAACTTCGCTTTATCCACTTTTGCATCAGTGTTAGTTGCTCCGTTATTGCCAGAAGTTCCGTTACCGTTACCACTGTTATTGCCGCCACCATTTGATGGTACATATGGACGTTGTTTGAAGATATCTTTAGCTACGATTGTGTAAACTTTACCATCTTTAGTAATTACAGTTGCATTTCCTGCTTTGTCGAAGATAACTTCTACTACATCAGCATTTGCTCCTTTAATCTTAGCTTTTGCAGCTTCTTTTTCTGCATCCGTTAAGTTATTGAAGTCTGCTACTGTTTCTTTTTCGAAGTCAACATTGATGTTTTCACCATTGTTCTTAGCTGCAACATCTTTAGCATCTTTAACTAATTGAGCTGCTGGAATTGTTGCTGTCTTACCTTCTGGGGTTGTAACTGTTGCGTTTCCTTTATCGTCTACTACTACAGTTGATCCTGGGTTGACTGCTTTAATTGATTCTTTAACTTTTTCAATTTCATCAGCTGTTAATTTAGCTTTATCTCCAACTAACACTCTAGTTGCTGGTGTGTTCACACCATTTTGTTGAGTTGGATCAGTTAATTTATCTTCTGGAATTACTAAGTCAAGTTCTGGGATTACTAATACTGTTCCATCACCTTTAGTAACGATTACATCACCTTTATCATTTACTACTACAGTTGATCCTGGGTTTACATCCTCTACTGCTTTCTTAACTTTTGCTTTTTCTTCATCTGTTAACTTAGCTGGATCTTTTACTACTGTCTTAGTTGCTGGTGTGTTTGCTCCATTTCCTGCATTTGCTTTACCTGCGTCTGCTGCTGACTTAGTTACATCTGCTGCTGGAATGGTTGCTGTTTTACCTTCTGGAGTTGTAACTGTTACGTTTCCTTTATCGTCTACTACAACTTTAGATCCTGGATTTACAGCTTTAACTTTGTCTTCGATTGCTTTCTTCTCAGCGTCTGTTAAGTTAGCTGGATCTTTAACTTCTACCTTAGCTGCTGGTGTGTTTACTGCATTTCCTGCATTTGCTTTACCTGCATCTGCTGCTGACTTAGTTACATCTGCTGCTGGAATGGTTGCTGTCTTACCTTCTGAGGTTGTGACTGTTGTGTTTCCTTTATCGTCTACTACAACTTTAGATCCTGGGTTTACATCCTCTACTGCTTTCTTAACTTTAGCTTTTTCTTCATCTGTTAATTTGGCTGGATCTTTAACTTCTACCTTAGCTGCTGGTGTGTTTACTGCATTTCCTGCATTTGCTTTACCTGCGTCTGCTGGTGATTTAGTTAAGTCTGTTGTTGGAATTACTACTACATCACCTTCTGGGGTTGTGACTGTTGCGTTTCCTTTATCGTCTACTACAACTTTAGATCCTGGGTTTACTGCCTCAATTGCTTCCTTAACTTTAGCTTTTTCTTCATCTGTTAATTTGGCTGGATCTTTAACTTCTACCTTAGCTGCTGGTGTGTTTACTGTATTTCCTGCATTTGCTTTAGCTGCGTCTGCTGGTGACTTAGTCAAGTCTGTTGCTGGAATTACGGCTGTCTTACCTTCTGGAGTTGTAACTGTCGCATTTCCTTTATCATCTACAACTACTGTTGCACCTGGGTTTACAGCTTTAACTTTATCTTCGATCGCTTTCTTCTCTTCTGGAGTTAAGTTAGCTGGATCTTTAACTGCTGTCTTATCTGCTGGTTTAACGATGTCGTTACCTGCATTTGGTTTAGTTGCAGTTTCTGGATCTTTCGTCAAGTCTGCTGCTGGAATTACGGCTGTCTTACCTTCTGGGGTTGTGACTGTCGCATTTCCTTTATCATCTACAACTACTGTTGCACCTGGGTTTACAGCTTTAACTTTATCTTCGATCGCTTTCTTCTCTTCTGGAGTTAAGTTAGCTGGATCTTTAACTGCTGTCTTATCTGCTGGTTTAACGATGTCATTACCTGCATTTGATTTAGTTGCAGTTTCTGGATCTTTCGTCAAGTCTGCTGCTGGAATTACGGCTGTCTTACCTTCTGGGGTTGTGACTGTCGTATTTCCTTTATCATCTACAACTACTGTTGCACCTGGGTTTACAGCTTTAACTTTATCTTCGATCGCTTTCTTCTCTTCTGGAGTTAAGTTAGCTGGATCTTTAACTGCTGTCTTATCTGCTGGTTTAACGATGTCGTTGCCTGCATTTGGTTTAGTTGCAGCTTCTGGATCTTTCGTCAAGTCTGTTGCTGGAATTACGGCTGTCTTACCTTCTGGGGTTGTAACTGTCGCATTTCCTTTATCATCTACAACTACTGTTGCACCTGGATTTACAGCTTTAACTTTATCTTCGATCGCTTTCTTCTCTTCTGGAGTTAAGTTAGCTGGATCTTTAACTGCTGTCTTATCTGCTGGTTTAACGATGTCGTTGCCTGCATTTGGTTTAGTTGCAGTTTCTGGATCTTTCGTCAAGTCTGCTGCTGGAATTACGGCTGTCTTACCTTCTGGGGTTGTGACTGTCGTATTTCCTTTGTCATCTACAACTACTGTTGCATCTGGGTTTACAGCTTTAACTTTATCTTCGATTGCTTTCTTCTCAGTATCTGTAAGTTTTTCTGGATTTGCTACTACAGTCTTATCTGCTGGTTTAACGATGTCGTTACCTGCATTTGGTTTCTTAGTATCTTCAACAGTACGTACTAATTCTTCTACAGGAATAACTTGTGTTTGACCATCTGGAGTTGAAACTTTAGCATTTCCTTTGTCATCAACTACTACAATTGAGTTTGGATTTACAGCTTCAACTGCTGCTTTAATTTTCTCCTTCTCAGCATCTGTCAACTTAGCTGGATCATTTACAACTACTTTATCCGCTGGTTTAACGATATCGTTGCCTGCTTTTGGATCATTTGCTGTAGCTGCAGTTTTCACTACTTGCTCAGGAGTGATGATTTCTTTGTGCCCATCTGGAGTTGTAACAGTAACATTTCCATCTGCGTCTTGAGTAATTTCTTTAGCATCTGGATTTACTTTCTTAACAGCTTCTAAGACCTTAGCTTTTTCATCATCTGTTAAAGCACTTGGATTATTTACAAGAACTTTATCAGCCGGAATATTCACTTCACCTACAGCTTTAATAGCCGCTTTATCTGACTCTTCAATTCCATCAACAGCTTCTGATGTTTTAGCTGCATCTACAGATTTCTTAGCTTGATCTGCGATTGCATCTACTTGAGCTTTAAGATCTTCTTTAGCTTTAGGAGTTAAGTCTGTACGTGCATCAATTGCTTCTTTCTTAGCTTTTGCTTCATCTTCAATTGCTTTACGTGCATTTGGCTTATCTTCTACAACAGGTACAGATTTTTCGATTTCACCTTCAGCTTCTTCTTGAAGTTGCTTAACTTCTGCATCTGTTCCAGCTTTATCGATTTCTTTCTTAGCTCCTTCTGCTAGAGCTTTAGCTGCATCTGCTGCAACTTTCTTCTCATCATCTGTAGCATCTGGAGTGTTAGCAATGTCTTCCAATTGTTTTGCTAATTTATCTTCGATGGCTTTCTTAGCTACTGGTTTAGCTTTGGCTTCTGGATCTACAGCTTTAACATCTGCTACACCTTTATCTTTAGCACCATCTACTGCTGTTTGAGCTTCTGCTGCTTTCTCTGGTGTTTCTGCGTTGCTTGGTTGAGCATCGATTGCATCTGTTGCTTCCTTAGCTTTCGCTTGAGCTTCTTCTTTGGCTTTAGCTTTCTCTTCATCTGTGAGGTCGTTACGGCCAGCAATTTCTGCTTCTTTAGCTTTCAATTCATCCGCAACTGCTTTCTTAGCTGCTTCTTTAGCTACTGGGTTAACTTTGGCGATTTCACCAGTACCAGCTTCTTTAGCTTTATCTACTTCTGCATTGCTTGGTGCTGCATCAATTGCTTCTTTAGCCTTATCTGCTGCATCTTTAGCTGCATCTTTAGCTGCTTTCTTCTCGTCATCTGTCAAGTCTGTACGAGCGTCAATTGCGTCTTCCTTAGCTTTAAGAGCGTCATCAATAGCTTTCTTAGCTTCTGGTTTAGCTTTGGCTTCTGGATTGATTGCTTCAACTGCTCCAGTACCAGCGTCTTTAGCTGTATCTACTGCTGCATCTGTTGTTGCTGCATCAATTGCTGCTTTAGCCTTATCTGCT